>NZ_PSRT01000051.1 GCF_004212635.1 Bradyrhizobium genosp. SA-3
CGACGGCCACCGTCAGACCCACCGCCCCGGCGGCCGCCAAATCCGTCGCAGCTCCCGTGCTGGCTCCTGCGACCCGCCAGCATGCAGCGCCGCGCAAGCCGGTCATACCGGCCGCGGTCGCCGCGACATCGTCGACGTCGCAGGGCGACAAGGACACGCTGGAAAACGTCATCGAGCTCGTGCGCAAGCGCAAGGCGGGCGAGGCCACCAATTATGCAGCTTCGATCTCGGATCCCGTCGCGCGAAAGCTCGCGGAATGGATCATCCTGCGCAGCGAGGACAATGGCGCGACCGTGGAGCGCTATCGTGCTTTCCTGTCCGGCAATCCGAGCTGGCCGTCGCAGACCTTCCTGCGTCGGCGCCTCGAGGCTGCGATGTGGGACGACAGGCGCGACGATTCAGTTGCGTGGTCGTGGTTCGAGAATGAGTCCCCGATCTCCGCCAAGGGCCGCTTCACGCTTGCCAAGGCGATGCTGGCGCGCGGCGACCGCGCCAACGCCGAGCGGCTGGTGCGCGAGGCCTGGCGCGGCGATCCAATGTCGGAGGACACCGAGAACAACGCGCTCGACCAGTTCGGCGCTCTGCTGACGGCTGGCGATCAGAAGGCGCGGATGGACACCCTGCTCTACGGCAGCGAGAACGAAGCCGCGTTGCGCGCCGCCAAACGGCTCGGCGCCGGCTATGTCGCGCTCGCCAAAGCCCGCATCGCTGCGGTCAAGAAGGCGCCGAATGCGCGGGCGCTGCTCGATGCCGTGCCGCGCGAACTGCACAGCGATCCCGGCTTCATCTTCAGCAAGATCCAGCTCCTGCGCCGCGAGGAGAAGTTTGCCGAAGCGGCGCAGCTCATGCTGTCGGCCCCGAAGGATCCGAACCGGCTCCACAATCTCGACGAATGGTGGATCGAGCGGCGCCTCCTGGCGCGCAAGATGATCGACACCGAGGAATTCCGCAGCGCCTATCTGATCGCGCGCGACGCCGCCCTGCCCTCGCGCGACATCTACAAGACCGAGCAGGAGTTCACCGCGGGCTGGATCGCGCTGCGATTCCTCAACGATCCCGCGACCGCCGCCCAGCACTTTGCCCGCATCGGTGTCGGCAGCGTCAATCCGACCACGCTGGCGCGCGCCGGCTATTGGCAGGGCCGCTCTGCGGAAGCGATGGGCCGCCAGCAGGAGGCGCGCAACGCTTATGCCCGCGCCGCCGAGCAGTCCACCAGCTATTACGGCCAGCTCGCGCGCGCAAAACTCGGCCTGCCCCAGATCGAGCTCAACAACCCGCCGCGCGGACGCGGCGCCGAACGGCTCGAGATCGTGCGCGCCGCGCAACTGCTCTACGAGCTCGACGAGCGCGAGCTCGCGGTGCCCATGCTCGCCGACATGGGCGAGAACGGCGATCCCGAAGCGCTTGCCGGCCTCGGCGAGCTCACCCAGCGCTACACCGACGCGCGCGGCATGCTGCTGCTGGGCAAGGCCGCGCTCAATCGCGGCCTGCCGTTCGACTTCTACGCCTATCCCGTCAACGGCATTCCGCAGTTCACGCCGATCGGCCCCCAGGTCGAGCGCAGCATCGTCTATGCGATCGCGCGGCAGGAGAGCGCGTTCAATCCGTCGGTGGTCTCGCCGGCGCAGGCCTATGGGCTGATGCAGGTGACGCCGGACGCCGCCCGCTACGTCTGCAAACGCCACGGCGCGACCTACGACCTGTCCCGGCTGAAGAACGATTCGGTCTACAACGCCACGCTCGGCTCAGCCGAGCTCGGCGGACTGCTCGAGGATTATCGCGGCTCCTACATCATGACCTTTGCCGCCTACAACGCCGGCCGCGGCAGCGTGAGAAAGTGGGTCGAGCGCTACGGCGATCCGCGCGACCCCAAGGTCGACGCAGTCGATTGGGTCGAGCTGATTCCGTTCTCCGAGACGCGCAACTACGTGCAGCGGATCATGGAGAACCTTCAGGTCTACCGCGCCCGTTTCGGCGGCGGCACGCGGTTGCAGATCGAAGCCGATTTGCGCCGCGGCACCGGCAGCGTGGAATAGCAACACCCCCGCCCGATTCGCTGCCGGGAGCATCGGTGGCACGCGATGCCGTCAGGCCCTTGAGTCTCCGACGGACCGCCGGCGCAGTCACGCGATCTTCAGGCGCCCCTTCCCAAGAGGTGCCTCGATCGAGGTCTGCAAGGTCGCTGTCACATCGACAAGCTCACCATTGTCGGCCTGCTTGAAGCTGAACGCAGTGGTCGCGCCCAGCTGCAAGGCCCAGATCGGCGGGTCGCTTTGCAAGGCGGATCGGTCAGCGACAGTCTGCCCATGCGCGCCTCGGATGGGAATGCGGGCTGCGCGGTGATCCCTCTCTCGCAGCAGCTTCGACCAGATCGCGGCGAACGATCGATCAACCGAACGCGAGGCGCCAATTCGGGCCGTCACGCCCCGAGGCAAGAACAAGCCGGCAAAAAAAGCCCCGGCGGTTTCCCGCCGGGGCTCTCCGTCAGGTCGTTAGACCGAACTTACCAGTTGCGCTGAGCGCGGAGGAGCAGCGTGATGCTGTCCTGATCCTTCAGCTCATACACTGCGGTCGGCTTGGCCGTGTTAGCGGCCGGGCTGAGGATGGCAGTGCCGGAATACTTCTGATCCAGATGGGTCCAGTTCAGATCAGCCGAGAACGTCAGGTTCTTGACCGGGGTCCAGCGGGTGATGATACCGATCTGAGCGATAGCAAAGTCGGGGTTACAACCCGTCACACCCACGAGGCCGCCGAACACGCCACCCGTGCCAGCCGCGCCGCAGAGCGTGGTCTTGGCGAGCGTGCCGAACTGGGCCTGAGCGTACGCACCGTAGAGCGCGGAGTTCCAGTAGGGATCCCAGTTGTGGGTGTAAGCACCACGGAAGCCCCAGGTCTTGACCGTCTCCTGCGAGCTGCCCGTGATGAACACGGTGTCAGGAGCATTGGCGAAGCCGACGCTCTGATACGCAATGCCCGAGCTGCCGTACATCTGGTAGGAGCTGCCCGCCAGGTTCTGGAAGTTGTAGCGGGTCGCGCCGTCGGTGTAGACGCCCTGGATGTTGATCGTGTCACCCGCACCCGTCGGGATGTTCTTGATCGACAGAGCGAGCTGAACCGCCCAACCCCACTTGTCGTCGGGGTGGCCAGTCGGCTCGGTCGCGCCGTAATAGGCAACGTGGTTGTCATGCGCAGCAACCGACGCCTGGAAGAGGCCCCAGGCCTGGTCGACACGGACCATACCGACGAGGTTCGGAGAACGCGAACCGCCAATGGCGTTCGAGCCATACGCACCGCCAACCATGCCAGCGGCAGTCGCGCCGGTCATGTTGAGGTTGCCGGCCTGATAGTAGGCCGTCGCGTCTTCCGCCGAGAACGCCGCCGTCACGCCCTGACCGAAGTCAGCGGTGTAGGTGAACTGGTTGACGCCAGTGACCGTGCCGCTGCCGCCGACGAGGCTGTCGATGTTGTTGCCGGGATAGTTGGTCCAGGGCGCGTCGAACTGCGACACGGCCTTACCCATCGTGAAGCCAGCGAACTGGATGAAGGCGTAGTACACGCCGAGCGAACCGCCCGAGGTGCCGCCGTCCGACGGGTTGATGGTGGTGTTACCAGCCGTCGTGAAGGTGGCGGCGGTCGTACCCGTGGCCGAGCCGGTGCCGACATAGCCGGCGGTGGTCCAGGAGAACGTCGCATCGAAGAACGTGCGGACGACGCCATATTCGGTGGCGGTGCGCGTGTCGATGTTGAGATCTTCACGAGCGCGCGCGGTGTAGTAGTTGCTCAGGCGGTTGTGCGCGCCGGCGGGAGCGCCGTTCGCAATGCCGTAGACGCTGTTGGTGCCCAGCGCGACTTCAGCACGCAGGTAACCACCGAGCTTGATGCAGGTGTCAGTGCCGGGGATGTAGTAGAATCCTGCACCGTACAGGGAGCAGATCTTCACGTATTCGACCGCCTTGGCCTTCACGGGCAGATCGGCTGCCTGCGCTCCGCCCACGGCGATCAGACCCGCCGCTGAGCCGAGCAAAAGGCTCTTAACCAACTTCATGTTAAACCTCCAAGTTGCTCTTCAGGGAAGGTCACTGACCGGACGGCCAATTCCCCAACCCCCTCTAAATCACCGCTTTCGGCTCCTTCGCGTCTTCGGACACACCCGCATGAACGCGAGGGACTTAAGCGAATGACCTAAACGGGACGACCTTGGGATGCCCCCCTCCGTCGCTCAGTCACAATTACCGAACGTCCTTGCACACACAACAAAAGAACGCTCCGAAGCGGGCCTATGAGACGTGTTTTCCGACGGGTGTTGCACAAATAGCACGTAGACGTGATCGCGGCACGCCCGCAACTTATTGTTTTTATTCATGTTTCTAGAGCGGTTCCGTTTGCCGTCAAAATTCCGCACCTGAGGCGCGGCGAGCGGAGGGCCGCAATGTGGCGACCCGGCGCGCTCGAATCGTAGAATCGGACGAGACTCAAGCACCGTCCGAATCCCGCTCAGCCAATGGTCCTTGAGCGGCGGCGAAACGGCCTTGGACCCGACACGCGAGGCCAAATCTCGACCAGGTCACGCTTCTCTATGCGGGTGCGGGGGGATTTAGATATCCGGGCCAGCTTGGCTGGCGGAGACGGAGGGATTCGAACCCTCGATAGGCCTTTACAAGCCTATAACGGTTTAGCAAACCGCCGCCTTCAGCCACTCGGCCACGTCTCCAATACGCCGGGTATGCCCGACACGGCGGCGAGCCGCAAGCGGCAGAATTGAGGGCGGCGGGTTCTTTTCACCTGAAAGCTGACGAGCGGGCCGGCGGCGCAAGCCTCGCGAATGGTTCCTCGCGGCGAGTTCCTGCGATTCGCACTGACCTTATATATGTGTACGAGCGTCTAGCGGCTGGATCGCCAGATCCGCCAGTGCGAGGGCGATATCAGCACCGCCTCGCCCGCCCAGACGTTGAACCAGACGCCAGACCTGCGCCGGCATGGAAAGGTCCAGGGCAAAATGCCCGTCTTGTGGAACCGCCCGAGTTCCAGATCGCAGTCGTCGGGCGTGATCTGAATCGGAAGCCATCGGCCATTGTTTGGCCCATTCTGGTCTGGGTCGCTCATATCGTGCGGATCTACGGGACCGCACGACGAAGGAATTTGATCCAGCGCAACCGAGCTCACCCGTCGAAACACGGATGCGGATGCGATTCTCAGTTCAGTGGGCGGAGACCCACGCCCTCGCCTCGCGCTGCGCGGCCGAGATCTCGGCGTCCGACATCTGCCCGGCAACTTCCTGGCGCAGCGCGATGGCGTCCTTGCGGCCCTTCAGCGCGGCGAGGTTGAACCATTTATGCGCGGCGACGAGATCGACGAGGCCGGAGCGGCCACTCGCCCAATAGATCCCGCGCTCGAACAGCACATCCGAGAGCGCGCTCGCGTCGATCGGCGTCGCGGTCTCCAGATCGAAAGTACCCTGAAACATGTCGCATCCCCTTTTTTCTTATGCCGTCTCGTTCCCCCGAGCGCGGCTCCCGTCCAGCTCTGATTTCGCACGATCCCTCCCGGAAAACCGGAAGACCACTTTTCCGGGATCATGCGCTGTTCAACTCATCCCCGAGTCTTCTTGCCCATGCCGTTTGCCGGCTTGTTGGAGGCGATGATGGCGGGCAAATTTGAATGGCAGTTTAAGTATCGCGATGAAGCAGACGTAAACGCGGGCGCGCGGTGCCTGCGCAGGGAATTCAAAAAGTCCCTGACTTGCAGGTACTTCTGCAATTCGTCAGATTCGGTTTACCCTGCGATTTTGGGAGAACGATAACCATCGCGCGCGGTGGCGGATGTCCTGCGGTTATGTAGGAGCGGATCGCTTTGGTAGCCGCACCCGCTCCGTCATTCCCCGGCACCGGTCTCGCCTCCGGCGAGCCCGATGACAGGCTCCGGCGGGAATGCAGTACGCCGCGGCGGATCTACTCAACCACTGCCGTCCCGGAATACTGGATCGCCCGGTCGGAGTTGGGCGATGACACCGCGAACGGAGAAGCGGCGTACGAACAGCGTGCAATCAGGCCGCAGCCCTAGCCTACCCCAAGGCAGTGCGAGCAAGGCGCAGCCGTGTCACGGTCAGATCAGCAATGTCGGGGAAAGGAATGCCGGCAATACCCCGGCTTCAAGAGAACGAGGGCGTCGGCGAACACGTCAGGACCAGATTCCACGTTGGCCCGAAGGCCGCTTGTGAAATTGCGGAGCCCTTTGAGGAGAACCGCACCGAACGAAGAAAACTCGTTTCTTCTGCCGGACCGCGAAACAGAACGATCCGACCGTTGACCTGATGTCTCGCCGACACCCTCTATCGTCGACCAGAACCTTTAGGAGGCGCTGATGACGTGCCGGCTATCTGGAGCCGGCAACTTCAGAAGCGAAGTTACTTCTTCTTCTTCGCGACCTTGCGGGTCTTCTTCGCAGTCTTCTTCACTGCGCTCTTCGCCTTCTTCGCCTTCTTCGCTTTCTTGGCCATGTTGCCCTCCGATGTGTGAGATGGCTTTAATCGCTGCGTGCACTCGGGGATCGAATGCACTTCATCCCGAATACACCAACACGAAGAAAAAAACAGCGTCTCGCTTAAAGAAGTGTTGACGGCGCAACGCGCGTGCGCTTGGCGAGCGCGACGCAAGCGCACTGCATCACGTGTGCTTGCGATCGCAGAGAGTGGGCGCATCGTCGGCGTTTGCGACGGATGCGATTGCAGAAAAACACTATGCAGCAAGTATTTTTCTGCGCGCATGCATCGCGCATGAGCAACGCGATGATGACCGTGCCGAGTCGCGCGATCACCTCGCGAAGGTGTTTCGCGGACTCTGAGTCGCGACTTTTGGCAACGAAAAAATTTTCATGCTTAACGGCGCGAACGCTCGCCTGAGCGTGTGCAAGCCGCCGTTTTGCGCGAATCGCGCGCCGGCGATTCGGTCGCCGCATCACCGTCGATCGGGATGAAGTTTGCCGCCGAGGATGCGCGCGAGCGCCGCACCAAGAGCGGAAAGCGAGGTGACGAAGCGTGTCCGTCACCTTATTCGAACGCGCGAAGCTAGACGCCGAGCTTGGACTTGAGCAGCTCGTTGACGCTCTGCGGGTTGGCCTTGCCGCCGGACGCCTTCATCACCTGACCGACGAACCAGCCGAGCGACTGCGGCTTGTCCTTGACCTGCGCGGCCTTGTCGGGATTGGCCGCGATGATGTCGTCGACAACCTTTTCGATCGCCGAGAGGTCGGTGACCTGCTTCATGCCGCGGCTTTCCACCAGCGCGCGGGGATCGCCGCCCTCCTGCCAGACGATCTCGAACAGATCCTTAGCGATCTTGCCCGAGATCGTGCCCTCGCCGATCAGGTCGATGATCGCAGCGAGTTGCTCGGCGCTCACCGGAGAGCCCGTAATATCCCGGCCTTCCTTGTTGAGACGGCCGAACAGCTCGTTGATCACCCAGTTCGCCGCCATCTTGCCGTCGCGCGCGCGCTCGCGAGCTTGTCGAGCACCGTCTCGTAGAACACTGCGCTCTCGCGCTCGGCGACCAGCACGCTCGCATCATAGGCCGACAGGCCGAAGTCGGCGACGAAGCGCGTCTTCTTCTGGTCCGGCAGCTCGGGCAACTTCGCCTTCAGCTCGTCAACAAACTCCTGGCTGAACTCCAACGGCAGTAGGTCGGGATCGGGGAAGTAGCGATAGTCATGCGCCTCTTCCTTGGACCGCATCGAGCGCGTCTCGCCTTTGTTGGGGTCATAGAGCCGCGTTTCCTGGTCGATTGCCCCGCCATCCTCCAGAATTTCGATCTGACGCCGCGCCTCGTACTCGATCGCCTGGCCGATGAAGTTGATCGAGTTCATGTTCTTGATCTCGCAGCGGGTGCCGAGCGGACCGCCGGGCTTGCGCACGGAGACGTTGACGTCGGCGCGCAAGCTTCCCTTCTCCATGTCGCCGTCGCAGGTGCCGAGATAGCGCAGGATCGAGCGCAGCTTGGTCACATAGGCCTTGGCCTGCTCGGCATCGCCGATGTCGGGCTTGGAGACGATCTCCATCAGCGCCACGCCGCAGCGGTTGAGATCGACATTGGACATGGTCGGCGACCGGTCGTGCAGCAACTTGCCGGCGTCCTGCTCCAGATGCAGCCGCTCGATGCCGACGGTGACGCTGCGGCCGCCGTCGAGCTCGACCAGCACCTCGCCCTCACCGACGACCGGCGACTTGTACTGGCTGATCTGGTAGCCCTGCGGCGAGTCCGGATAGAAATAGTTCTTGCGGTCGAACACCGAGCGCAGGTTGATCTTCGCGTTGAGGCCGAGCCCGGTCCGGACAGCCTGTCTGACGCATTCCTCGTTGATGACGGGCAGCATGCCGGGCATCGCGGCGTCGACGAGCGACACGTGGCTGTTCGGCTCGCCGCCGAACGCGGTCGAGGCGGCCGAGAACAGTTTTGAGTTCGAGGTCACCTGGGCATGGATCTCCATGCCGATGACCATCTCCCAATCGCCGGTGGCGCCCTTGAGAAGCTTGTGCGTAGCCGTGCTCATGTCTTGCTCCCCAGCAGCGTGGCCGCGATCCGCTCCCACTCTGCTTCCAATGAATCCTTTGCTGCGGGCTGGCCGGCCTGGCGGTACCAGTAGCCGGCATTGCCGAGATCGCCTTCGACGCGGTGCAAGTACGCATGCACCCAGGCCGCCTCACGGCTGCTCTCGTCCTGGACGATCTTGTGCGCGCGGTCCCAGTCGCCTTTGGCCGCCCACCAGAGGCCGACGAGCGGCGCGTTCAATTCCGGCGCAGGCGCCGCGCCGTCGAGGCTCGCGATGAACGCCGCGACATTCACCACCACCTCGCGGGCGTGAAGCGGCCGGCCGCCTGCTCGATCACCTCGCCGAGCGAGAACAGCGTCTCCTCGTCGAAGGGACGACCGATCAACTGCAGTCCGAGCGGCAGCCCCTGCGCGTCCTTGCCGGCGGGCACGGCGATGCCGGGCAGGCCCGCCATGTTCACGGTCACCGTGAAGATGTCGTTGAGATACATCTCGACCGGATCGGCGCCGCCCTTCTCGCCGATGCCGAAGGCCGCCGACGGCGTCGCGGGGGTGAGGATCGCGTCGACGCCCTTGGCGAAGCAATCCTCAAAATCCTTCTTGATCAGCGTGCGCACCTTCTGGGCGCGCAAATAGTACGCATCGTAATAGCCGGCCGAAAGCACATAGGTGCCGATCATGACGCGGCGCTTCACCTCTGCGCCAAAACCTTCGGCGCGGGTGTTTTCGTAGAGTTCGATGATGTTCTTAGCCGACTCGCGCAGGCCGTAGCGGACACCATCATAGCGTGCGAGGTTGGAGGACGCCTCTGCCGGCGCCACGATGTAATAGGCCGGCAGAGCATATTTGGTGTGCGGCAGCGACACCTCGACGAGCTCGACGCCGGCGCTCCTGAGCCAGGCCGCGCCCGCTTCCCAAAGTTTTTCGATCTCCGCCGGCATGCCGTCGAGGCGATACTCCTTGGGGATGCCGATCTTCATGCCCTTCACGGACTTGCCGATCGCGGCCTCATAGTCCGGCACCGGGATGTCAACCGACGTCGTGTCCTTGGGATCGTGGCCCGCCATCGAGCGCAGCAGCATTGCGCTATCGCGCACGCTGCGCGCGATCGGACCGGCCTGGTCGAGCGAGGAGGCAAAGGCGACGATGCCCCAGCGCGAGCAGCGGCCATAGGTCGGCTTGATGCCGACGGTCGCGGTGAACGCCGCCGGCTGGCGGATCGAGCCGCCAGTGTCGGTCGCGGTCGCGCCCATGCAGAGCAGCGCCGCCACGGCCGAGGCCGAGCCACCGGACGAGCCGCCCGGCACCAGCGTCGTGTTCGAGCCGTCGCGTCGCCAGGGATTGCCGACCGGGCCGAAGCACGAGGTCTCGTTCGACGAGCCCATCGCGAACTCGTCATTGTTGAGCTTGCCGAGCATCACCGCGCCGTCGCGCCAGAGCTGCGAGGTCACGGTGGACTCATAAGTCGGCACGAAATTGCCGAGGATCTTCGAGCAGGCCGTGGTGCGCACGCCCCTGGTCGCGAACAGATCCTTGATGCCGAGCGGGATGCCGGCGAGCGGACCGGCGTCGCCCTTGGCGATCCTGGCGTCCGCCTCGCGCGCCATGCTGCGCGCCTGGTCCGGCGTCTCCATGACGAAGGCATTGAGCACGCGCGCGGCTTCGATCGCGGAAAGATGCGCGTCGGTCAGTTCGAGCGACGTGAAGGTCTTGGCCGCGAGGCCCTTGCGGGCCTCGGCGAGCGTCAGCGATGTCAAATCGGTCATTTATTGATCGGGCTGCAGAAGAACGGAGACAGGGTCTTGTCGTTGGCCGGGTCGTCTTTTTTGGCGGCGGCTTTCGCGGCGGCCTCGATCTCGTCGAGCACGGCATTGACGGCGACGTTGGGGTCGGCAGCCTTGCCCTGCCGCTCCATCTTGTCGAGATAGTTCATATAGGCCTGATAGGCCTTCTCATCGTCGCATAACAGGCACATCGGACTACGTCCTGAATTAAATTACTCAACGACCTTGGGCACCAGGAAGAAGTGTCCTTCGGTCGCGGGCGCGTTGGCAACGATATCGTCGGCGATCTCGCCGTCATTGACCACGTCTTGCCGCTTCTTCATCTGCATCGGGGTGACCGAGGTCATCGGCTCCACGCCCTCGACATTGACCTCCGAGAGCTGCTCTACGAAGGCGAGCATGGCGTTGAGCTCGCCCTGCAGATGCGGAACCTCGCCCTCGGAAACCGCAATGCGCGCCAGATGCGCGATGCGGCGGACAGTAGCGGCGTCGACGGACATTATATAAGGCCTCTCACGGCAAAACCTAACCGCCGTATAGCAGAGGCCGCTTTTGCGCCGCAACCGGCGTGGCGGGCTGGGCTAGCCTGCCATCTGGCGCAAGCGCGCAAGGGCCGATTTTGCCAGATCCCGGGTCAATTCGGCCGCCGGCACGTCGCGGCCGAGGGCTACGGCCTGGCCGGCCCAGAGATTGGTGAAATCCACCCTGCCCTGCTTTTCGGCAGCCGCCTTCAGCGGCCCGAGCGCGGTCGCGGCATGGGGAAAGGAAGGCGCGTCCGGCGAGACCGGGCCCGCCTCGCGCATCAGGCGGTTCTGGATACCGCGCGCCGGACGGCCGGTCATGACATTGGTGATGACGGTGGACTCGTCGCCCGCCTCGGCGAGCGCCTTGCGGCCTCCGGCCGTGACCTTGGATTCCGGACAGCGCAGATAGGCGCTGCCGATCTGCACACCTGATGCACCGAGCGCAAAGGCCGCGGCGATGCCGCGCCCGTCCGCAATGCCGCCACATGCGATCACCGGCACCTTCACGGCATCGACGACCTGCGGCACCAGCGCAAACGTGCCGGGCTGCTCGGCGATCTTGTCGGTCAGGAACATGCCGCGATGACCGCCCGCCTCCGCGCCTTGCGCGATGATGGCATCAACACCGCGCTGCTCGAGCCAGACCGCTTCCTTCACCGTAGTGGCGGACGAGATCACGAGGCAGCCGGCTGCCTTGACGCGTTTGAGCAGAGTTTGCTCCGGCAGGCCGAAGTGAAAGCTGACGACTTTCGGCTTCAGCTCCTCGACGACCTCGCAGAAGGCCGCATCGAACGGCGCACGGTTCGCCGCAGCGATCGGCGCGGCGGGATCGAGGCCGTGCTCGGTGTAATAGCCCGCCAGCCGCTGCTTCCAGCGCGCCTCCGCCTCGGCCGTGAGCTCGACAGGCCTGTGGCAGAAGAAGTTCATGTTGACCGGCGCCTTCACGCGCTGGCGGATGAGGCCAACCTGCTCGCGCGCCTTCTCCGCCGAGATCATCGCGCAGGGCAGCGACCCCAGCGCCCCGCCCTGCGCGGCCGCAATCACCAGCTCCGCATCCATCACCCCCGCCATCGGCGCCAGCACGATCGGGAATTCGGTCTTGAAGAGATCGATCAGTCGACGGTCAGGCCACATGGTTCTCTCACTACTTGGCTCGCTGCGAACCCTCTTCCCTTGGGGAAGAAGGGAAAGAAGCACTGGAGTTGCGCCGTCCGGCAAGAAGCTGCTCGGCTTCAGCCGCAATGCGTTCGACGATTTCCGCGGCAGACGGAATGTCATGGATCAGGCCGACCGCCTCGCCGGCAAAAACCGCAGCAATCTCGAAATTGCCCGCGGCCTTCGCCGCAGCATACTCCACGGCGACCTCGCTTGCGCGCTGCATCAGCTCGATCTCGCAGCCGGCCCAGCGTTTGATGTGGTCATTGACCAGCGAGCGCGCGGTGAACGGCGCCGGCCAGAACAGATTTCGCGACCAGTCGAAGACGACGCCGCGCACGGTGTCATTGCCGTTAGCCGCGCGAATGCGCTGCTTCGCCTCCTCCGCACCATTGGCCTCCACGCTCGCATAGAACCGCGTGCCGATCAGCACGCCGGATGCGCCCAGCATCATCATTGCGGCAAGGCCCCGGCCATCGGCGATCCCGCCGGCCGCGACGACCGGCACGCGCCCTGCCGCGAGATCGACGATCGCAGGCACGATGTCGATCGTGGTGCGACGATGCGCCATGGCCGCCGGCTTCGGTGCCCTGTGCGACCAGGATCTCCGCGCCGGCATCGAGCGCCTGCTTCGCCATGTCCTCGCTCTGCACCTGGCAGATCAATCGCGCGCCGCCTGCCTTGATGCGCGGCGCGAACGGCGCGGGATCGCCGAATGACAGCATGATGGCCTGCGGGCGAGCGTCGAGTGCGATGTCGAGCAGTTCGGGCTGTTTTGCCAGGCTCCAGGTGATGAAGCCGATACCGAACGGCGCAAAGCCCTTCAGCTCCTTGATCTCGGCCTCCAGCCGGGCCCGCTCGCCGTAGCCACCACCCAGGATTCCGAATCCGCCGGCACCGCTGACGGCACGGGTCAGCCGGCTGCCGGCGATGGTGTCCATCGGCGCCAACAGGATGGGATGCTTGATCCCAAGAAGCTCCGTCAGCGGTGTCGCGATCGGCATCCGTCCTCCCACTCTGGACAAGAACACTATGCGCGAATAACATTCTCTAAAATTGAATTCTAGAGAACGCTGCCATCTCAAAAGCGGAACGACGCCATGGAACTCAGCGATCTCCAGACCTTTGCCGCCGTCGCCCGCTCCGGCGGCATCACCCGCGCCGCCGAAGAGCTCAATACCGTGCAGTCCAACGTCACTCAGCGCGTGAAGGCGCTGGAAGCGGAGATCGGCACGGCGCTGTTCGAACGTCACAGCCGCGGCATGACGCTGACCGGCGCCGGCAAGCGCCTCCTGCCCTACGCGCAAAAAATGGCGGCGCTGTCGCGCGAAGCCTTGCTCGCCGCACGTGACGACGGCGAGCCGAAAGGACCCCTCGCGATCGGATCGATGGAGACCACCGCAGCCGTGCGGCTGCCACCGCTGCTGGCGGACTTCCATCGCCGTTTCCCCGCCGTGCGACTTTCCTTGCGCACCGCGCCGACCGCCGACCTCGTCGCCGCCGTGCTTGACGGCACGCTGGACGGCGCCTTCGTCGCGGGCCCCATCGCGCATGCCGACCTCATCGCGACGAGCGCCTTCCGCGAAGAGCTGGTGCTGGTCAGCGCGCGGCGCTGGGCTTCGCTGGCCGAGCTGCGCGCCGGCACGCCGGAATCCAGCCCGACCGCGCTGGTGTTCCGCACCGGCTGCACCTATCGTCAGCGGCTCGAACAGGTGTTCGTCGAATTCGGCTGGCCGTCGGCAGCGCGCTTCGAACTCGGCACGCTCGACGGCATGATCGGCTGCGTCGCCGCCGACATGGGCGTGACGCTGCTGCCGCGCGCAGTGGTCGAATGCAGCGCGATGAACGGCAACGTATCGATCCATACGTTGAGTGCCGCGTACGCGCGCGTCGAGACGCTCTTCATCCAACGCTGCGCCGGACATCAAACCGGCGCGCTCAGTAGCTTTGCCGCGTGCCTGAAGGATGACGACGTCATCGCGGCCTGACGTGATGCTTCGTTCCATCGCGCGAAATTCATCGTCACAAATCTGTCGTAATTGAATCAATCGACGCTGCGTTGCGTTCAGCCGTCGCAGCGCTGCGCTTGGAAAAAACTTTGAAGGCCGCTCTCCTTCTACGTTAGGATGAATGACTGGCCGGCGCGAAACCATAACGAAGCCAAAACATCGGGAGGACTATCGATGCGCAATACGCTCGTGTTGTGCTGTGTCGCTGCGTTGTCGGCGATATCAGGAACTGCAAGCGCACAGGACTGGACCAAATCGAAATGGGGACCGAACGACGAGATCGGCGCCGCCAACTACATGACACCCGAGCTCGTGCTGAAAGCGGCGTCGCTGGTGAAGACCGGCAAGACCTATGCCCTCGGCATTCCCGTCACGCCGCAGACACCAGCCTATCCGCCGCGCGCGTTCAAGCTGACCATCGTGCAGCCCGGACAGGCCGGCAGCCCGGGTCTCGGTCCCAACAAGGCGACCTATAACGACGATATCCTCGACACCTGGGTCGGCATCGGCAGCCAGCTCGATGGGCTCGGCCATCTCGGCGTCGAGCACGTCTATTACAACGGCAACAAGCTCGCCGATTTCGCCGATCCCAACGGGCTGAAGAAGCTCGGCATCGAGAAGGTGCCGCCAATGGTCACGCGCGGCGTGCTGCTCGACATGGCCGCCTATTTCAAGACCGACGTGGTGAAGGAAGGCACCGCCTTCAACGTCAAGGAGATCGAGGAAGCCGCCAAGCAGCAGAACGTCGAGATCCGCCAGGGCGACGTCGTCATCTTCCACACCGGTTGGCTCAGCCTGATCGGCAAGGATGACAAGCGCTATTCGGCGGGCGAGCCCGGCCTCGGCGTCGAGGGTGCGAAGTACCTGACCGGCAAGGGCGTCGTCGCGATCGGCGCCGATACCTGGGCGCTCGAGGTGCTGCCGTTCGAGTCCAAGAACGTGTTCGAGGTGCACCAGATCCTGCTCGCGATGAACGGGACCTACATCCTCGAGAACATGGACACCGCCGCGCTCGCCCGGGACAAGGGCTATGAATTCCTGTTCGTGCTCGGCCAGCCGCGCTGGACCGGCGGCGTGCAGGCGATGATCAACCCGATCGCGATCCGCTGACGCCCGCACGGGCCCGAAGGAAAGTCGGGTGAGGGTCATGCAGTGTCTCTGCGGAGCGCACCGCCACCCTCACCCGAACGGCGCGTCGGTTTCGCGGCTCGGCGAACCGAAGCACTATTTGAGTCGAATGTCCTCGTAAGACTCGATCCGGCGCGGGCCGATCGAAGTCGCCTCGTGCGAATCCGCGTCGACGAGATTGCCGAAGTCGAGCTTGGTCAATTTCGTCAGGTCTGCGATCGAGACCTGGAAGACGCTGACGTCCTCTTCGGACAACCGCTCGAGCATATCCGCCTCCTGGATTCGGTCGATCTCCATGACCTGCTTTCGCTGGCTCATCAGGAATGCCACCGCCTTGAGACCGTCGTCGTCGCGTCGGATCAGGATTTTCCAGAAGTATTTCGGAATTTGAACGCCGCCGAAGCTCGGATCCTTGTGCGACTTGCCGGCCGGATTGGGCAAATCCGATCCGTCGGCATCCGGTCCGTCGAAGACCGGACCGTTCATCACGATGCCCTTCTCCTCGCCTTCGAGCAGGACATCGCGCGTATAATCCTCCAGTCCGGCCCAGAGCTGCTTGCCCTGGTTGAACGAGAAGAATTGCGGCGAGCAATTGGTGAAATGGAAGGAATCGTCGCCATGCTGCTTGGCCGCGGCGACGGTGTCGCCCCAGGTCGCATCCAGCCGGCGCACGAGATGACCGCGATCAAACGGATTCTTGCTGCGGTCGGCCTCGAACGTGGCCTGCTTGCGGTAGAATTCGTCGCCGATCTGGGCCTCGTCGTCGATGCGTGGATCGCGCAGCCAGGAATCGCCTTCGCGCTTGCCGACGTCCTGCTGCTCGCCGCCGTCGATATTGACGCAGCTGAAGAAGGCGAGCCTGCGCGCCTTGTTCATGACGACGCTATAGTTGAAATATTTCAACTCGGACTGCTTGGAGCTGCCCTTCAACATCGCAACCCGGGATTTGAGGGCGGCGGGAATCTTCGGCAAGGGAACGGAAAATTTGCCGCTGCCGAGAAAATTCGCCTTGTATCCGGGCCGCGATTTCAGCGTGCTCTGATCGATATGCACCGCCTCCATGGGCAGGCCGTTCTTCGCGCTGATGTGAGGCAACAGGCCGACCGGCGGGACGATCAAGGGCTTGCCGCCGTTCTGCATGCCGCCGTTCGGCGCGCCGCCATTGCCCCCAAGGTTGGGAACCGGCGCCGGCGGGGCAATGTCCTTCCTGAACATTGGCAATGGCACGCGGATCGGGACCACCAGCGAGCTTCCATCGACAGACTGCTCGACCCAGACACTCGCTCCGAAGGGAGCTGCGGCGGCCGGACGCGGGACTTTCGCGACCTCCTGCCGGGTCGGCGGCTCCTCCTCGTCGAGCACCGGCTTGATCAGAGGATGTGAGCCCACGGAAACCTTGAGATCGGCGACGATCGCGCTGATCCGGATGCCCTCGTTGGCGATCCAGTCGATCGAGGTTTCGTCCATCGAGGCATCCCACACTCTGCCATCCTTGGTCAGCGTGCGGCCCCGCGCGTCCTTCCTCGGGACGCCGCTGTGGTGCAGCGCGACCACCTGCCAGAAGCGGTTGAACGCTGGCGAGCCTGACGAGCCGGCCGTGGTATCGGTGTTGTACCAGAGGAAGTCACCGACATATTTGAGCAGCTTGTTCTCGCGGACGCAGACCTGCTTCATCTGCCCGCTGGGATGCTGGACGATGGTGAGGTACTCGCCAGGGTCCGCCTTGCCGGGCGCGCCACTGAGCGGCAACCATCCCCAATCCTCGATGTGTTCGTCGCCTGACAGCGAGGTCGGCGCCACCGCGACGATCGAGAAATCAAGCCTGTCGTTGGTGTAGAAGAATTTGCCCGGCTCGAATCCGAATCTGACCGGCACGCGCTCTTGTCCCGAAATGTCCAGTTCGTAGTTGAAATCGGCGATCGAATTGGCTGCATCGGACGGCCTGCCGAAGACATGATGGTTCGTGAGCAGCAGGCCCGGCCCGATCAGAAAGCCCGAGCCATAGCCGAGCAGATTTGACCTCATATCCCTGAGCTGGATGCGACAGACCGGGCGCGAGGCCGCCGTACCCTTGGCGAGGTAGTTGATGCTGTCGAGATCGTTGCCCTGGATGATCCGCTCGAGGCCGATCTCGGCCGCCTGCACGTCCCGTGTCTCGGCGAAGAGCTGGCGCTGGCGCAGTCGTTTCTTCTCGACCGTCATCTCGATCGGGCCGTCGCCCAGTTTCCGGTTCAAGGCTTCTGGTGAAAACTCGGCTTGCTTGAATCGCCTTTCTGAGCCCGCGATCAGGCTTGGCTTGATGAACATGATGACCTCTCGAAAATTCGGATGAATATCGACGTGCGGACGCTGAAAATTGCGCCAAGGCTGCAGTGCGGCCTGATCTGCCGTTCACTGCCAATGATTGTTCAAATCGGGGTTGGGCACCACTACTTTAGCCTCATAATCCTATCGCGCCACAACCAATGCGTCAATTGATGCCGGCCGCCGTGCGCGCGGCATCATGTCATGGGAAGCGGCTTTGCTTGTGTGAACTACGCAACAAATGATCGATGTTCGCGCATGTGTGCATCACGGTTTCGAAAGGCTCAGACGGGTCCAAAGACGAGCTTCCGTCGCTAGCCCTTCAGGTGCCACCGCCGCAGCGCCACCAGAGCCCAGATCGCCTCGACGAGGCCGAACGGCCAGGCGCCCTGCAGGAAGCCGTAGGCCGAGCCGAGTGCGCAGGACGCCGCGAACAGCAACACGAACCAATGGCTGCGGTCTTCCAGTGCATAGCAGACCAGCATCGCCGTCACGGCAAACAGGCCGAATAGTGTCAGTGCATCCATGTCCAGGGTTCACTCCGCAGCGCGACGCGTGATATGCGCTAAGGCCATGCCGGCTCTTATCCTGCCTCTCGTCGATGCTGCAACCCACTGGCCCGCGCGCGGCGCGCTGATCGGGCTCGACCTCGGCACCAAGACCATCGGCGTTGCTGTGTCCGATCCCGACCGGCGGTTAGCGACCGGCGTCGAGACGATCCAGCGCAAGGCGTTCAAGCAGGATGCCGCCCGGCTGCTCGCGATCGCGGCCGAGCGCAAGGCGACCGGTTTCGTGCTCGGCCTGCCCATCAACATGGACGGCAGCGAGGGCCCGCGCGCGCAGTCGACCCGCGCCTTCGCCCGCAATCTCGCCGGCCTGACCGCGCTCCCCATCGGCCTCTGGGACGAGCGGCTCTCGACCGCGGCGGTCGAGCGCGAGCTGATCGGCATGGATGTCAGCCGCGCCAAGCGCGCCGAGGTGATCGACGAGCACGCCGCGATCTTCATCCTGCAAGGCGCGCTCGACCGCCTCGCCAATCTTCGCGCTAGCCCGGGGATCGACTGATCCATGGCCGTCGTCATCGCGGCGCTGCTGCCGGTCTTCGTCCTCATCGTGCTCGGCGTCGTGCTGAAGCGCAGCCTGATGCGGCTCGACACGCAGTGGCACGGGCTGGAGCGGCTGACTTATTTCGTGCTGTTTCCGATGCTGCTGATCCAGACGCTGGTGAAGGCCGACCTCTCCAAGGTGCCGGTCGCCGGCGTCGGCGGCGCGCTGCTGCTGTCGGCGCTCGCGATGTCACTGCTGTGCCTCGCGCTGCGCCCCGCTTTGTCGCGGCTCGGCATCGACGGCCCCGCCTTCACCTCGATCTTTCAGGGCGCAACGCGCTGGCAGACCTTCGTCGGGCTGTCGGTCGCCGCCAACCTGTTCGGCGACGTCGGGCTGGCGCTCGCCTCCGTGGCGATGGTCGCGATCATTCCGCTGGTCAACGTGCTCAGCGTCGTGGTGCTCGCCCATTACGCCGCGCCTGAAAAGCAGCCCGCACGCGCCATCGTCATGACGGTGATCCGCAATCCCCTGATTTGGGCCTGCGTGATCGGGCTTGCCGTCAATCTGACGCACATGCCGCTGCCGAAACTCTGGCACGAGGTGGCGGATGCGCTGAGCCGCTCCTCGCTCGCGATCGGCCTGCTCGTCACCGGCGCCGGCCTGCATCTCGAAGGCCTTTTGCGCCCCAGCCTGGGGGCGGCCATCGGCGTCGTCTTCAAGCTCGCGCTGATGCCAGCGCTCGCACTGGTGCTCGGTGCCTGGTTCGGGCTTTCCGGCAACAGCCTCGCGATCGTGGCGATCTGCGCTGCGGTGCCGACCTCGCCCAGTGCCTATGTCTTGGCCCGCCAGATGGGCGGCGATGCGCCGCTGCTGGCGCAGATCATCACGCTGCAGACGATTTTTGCGGCCATCACGATGCCGATGGCGATCGCGCTGGCGGCCTAAGACTCGTCATTGCGAGCGCCTCCCTCACCTCGTCATTGCGAGGAGCCCTTGCGACGAAGCAATCCAGAATTCCTCCGCGGAACGATTCTGGATTGCTTCGCGGAGCCTGTCATCGGGCCGCGCTTCGCGCGGACCCGTTGGCTCGCAATGACGGAACGTGGGGCAACTGCCGTCAGACACCCAGCCACATCGTCAGCACCACCGCGGTCAGATTGTTGAGCGCGTGCAGCACGGTCGTGAGCCAGAGCGAATTGGCGCGATAGCGCATGTAACCGAACCACAATCCGATAGTGAAGACCTCGGCGAGGAAGTACATGTCGTATTGCAGGTGCACGATCGTCCACACCAGCGATGACAGGAGGATCGCGCCAGGCACCCGCAGGAAGCTTGCCGACCAGCCGCGATAGAGGAAGCCCCGCGCCAGGACCTCTTCCGACATCGGCGCCGCCACGCTGAAGGCGAACAGCAGCACCATTGCGGCGCCCTTGTCGCGGCCCGATTTCAACAGATCGGTCATGAAGCCTGGCGTCGCCTCGCGGCCGAGCGCGCGCGACATCGTCTCCCAGACCAGCACGATCAGGATGAGGCCGACGGCGCCGAACAGCAGCTGCTTCCAGGCCGGCCAATGCAGCGCGAGGTAATCGACGAAGGACGCCTTCTTGATACGAATGGCAAGCCAAACCGCGGCCAGCGTCGCCGGCAGGCCCATGGTGACCGACAGCGCCAGCGCCTGGGGCTCACGACCGACGAGTTGCAGCGAGGCGAGGTCCATGGGTAGACCACGCTCCGCCACCAGCAGAACGATCGCGCCGATCTGGCCGACGAACATCGCGACGAAGATGAGCAGGCCCCACAGGGCCGTGCCCCAGAACATCCAGACGTGCGGCGTCGCAGGCGTTACCCTCAACGGCGGATGATCGGGATTAAGGGAGTCCATCAGGAGGCTTTCGTTTGGGAGACTCACGGCAGCGCGCGCTCCAGCAGCGCGCGCACGTCGGCGCTGTCGAGCTCCACGGCGCCGTACATGCTGGCGTGATTGGCAGCGAGACGCGTGCTCGCGAACAGTTCGGCATTGTGCGGTGACACGCCGTTCAGCGCCGCAGCCGCAGCGAGCAACGCCAGCTTCTCGACCGCAAGCCGCGCGACGCGCTCGCCGTCGGCACGGCGGAAGGTCTTGCCGATGAACGCCACCGCATCTCCTGCCCCCGGCAGCCCCTTCGTCTCGGCGGCAAGCGCTTGCAGCACCGCCATCGCCGCCTCCGGCTCGCGCGAGAGCGCGCGCAGCACGTCGAGGCACATCACGTTGCCCGAGCCTTCCCAGATCGCGTTGACGGGAGACTCGCGGTAGTGACGCGCCAAAATGCCGTCCTCGACATAGCCGTTGCCGCCGAGGCACTCCATCGCCTCGTAGAGGAACGGCGGCGCGCTCTTGCAGGTCCAGTATTTGATCGCCGGCGTCAGCAGCCGCATGTAGGCGGCCTCCGCCGCATCGTGCGGCGTGCGGTCGAAGGCGCGGCAGAGCCGCATCACCAGGGCTGTGCTCGCCTCGACATGCAGCGCCATGTCCGACAGCACCGCCTGCATCAAGGGCTGGTCGGCGAGATGCCTCTGGAACACGCTACGGTGACGGGCGTGATGCAGCGCATGTGCGAGGCCCGAGCGCATCAGGCCGACGGAGGCGATCGCGCAGTCCTGCCGCGTCAGCTGCACCATCTGGATGATGGTGCGAATGCCCTTGCCCTCCTCGCCGACCGCTTGCGCATAGGCGCCGACGAACTCGACCTCCGAGGAGGCGTTGGAGCGGTTGCCGAGCTTGTCCTTCAGCCGCTGGAACTGGATCGCATTCACAGAGCCATCCGGCGCAAAGCGCGGCATGAAGAAGCAAGTCAGCCCAGCGTCCGCTTGCGCCAGCACCAGGAACGCATCGCACATCGGCGCCGACATGAACCATTTGTGGCCGGTGATGCGATAGGCATCGCCGTCGCGCACCGCGCGCGTCATGTTGGCGCGCACGTCGGTACCGCCCTGCTTCTCGGTCATGCCCATGCCGAGCGTCATGCCGCGCTTCTCCCACCATGGCGCGAAGCTGGGATCGTAGCTTTTCGTCGACAGCACCGGCATCACCTTGGCGAGCAGATCGGGCTGCATCGCCAGCGCGGCCACGGAGGCACGCGTCATCGTGATCGGGCAGAGATGGCCGGTCTCGACCTGCGCGGCGATATAGAATTTTGCCGCGCGGATGACCTCGGCAGCATCGCCCGCGGGCTTCCCGTCCGCCGTCCACGTCGAGTTGTGCACACCGGCATGCGCACTGTGCGCCATCAGCTCGTGATAGGCCGGGTGAAACTCGACCTGGTCGCGACGATTGCCCTTGGAATCGAAGGTGCGCAGTTTTGGCGTGTTCTCGTTCGCGACGCGTCCGCGGTCGGCCATCGCGGCCGAGCCCCAGTGCTTGCCGAACTCTGACAGCTCGCGTTCCGCCGCCGCGCCGCCATTGGCCTTGACCGCCTCGACCAGCGGCCGATCCACCGCGAACAGGTCGATGTCCTCGAACGGCGGCGACTGGTTGAAGACCTCGTGGGTCGCAAAGCTCGGCTGGGTCATATGCGCTTCCTCGAACGGGACCTTAGTTCCGCCGCGGCTGGATCGGGAAATCATAGGCCGCCCCGCCCACCCCCGGCAGGGAAAAATGCCACCACTCCTTCGAATAGTTCACAAAGCCTTGCCTCGCCATCGCAGTCACCAGCCGCTTGCGCCAAGCGCGCTGGGCCGGGTTGATCGATGGTGCCGCAGTATGGCCCAACGCGTCGGTACAGTCATAGCCGGTGCCCATGTCGACACTGCCCTCCGGCGCCCGCGCCTCGGCCGGCGCCGTGCAATCGGCATAGATCCTTGACGGATCATATTTGGCGGAATTGTCGCCCTTGAGATCGACCAGAGTGAGATCGAGCGCCGCCCCGGTGGAATGGTGCGACCGGCTCGCGATGTAGCCGAGGCGGAACAGCTCGGTCTTGGGAATTTTGGGATTGTAGCGCCGCTCAGCGGCCGTCTCGTGGCCGTTCTGCGACCACTTCACCATGTCGAGCGAGGCCCGCGCCGGGCGGTAGCAGTCGAACATCTTGAGCGAGAGATTTTGCGCCGCCAGTTCCTCTTGAACGGCCTTCAGCCGCAGCCCCACCTCCCGCTTCACCACGCATTCGCCGGCGCCATAGCCGGCGAGCGGACGGCCAACGAAATTGTTCGATGTGGCGTAGCGGATGTCCTGGATGATGCTGGGGTCGATGTCGCGCAGGTACACGAAGCCGCCGGGCAGCGATTGGGCGTGGGTAGGCGAAACGATAGCCATCACGACAGTCGCAATCAGAAGTGATCTCACGCTATGGCCTCCGGACCGTCATGGCCGGGCTTGTCCCGGCCATCCACGTTCTTTTGCGCCAAATGCGATAGAAGAACGTGGATGCCCGGGACAAGCCCGGGCATGACGGAGAGGATGACGTCGCGCCGCCCGCGCCGACAGATCAGGGGATAAGTCCCTTCCCGCTGATTGCCCCTTGCTCCCCCCGCCATCCCCCCCTATAGCTCTGCTGTTAATGACATCGAAATCGACCTTCGTCCTCGGCCACCGGCATTTGCTGGGCATCGAGGGCCTTTCCGCGGCCGACATCACCGGCCTCCTCGACCTGTCCGAAGAATATGTCGAGCTCAACCGCCAGGTTGACAAGAAGCGCACCGTCCTGCGTGGACGGACGCAGGTGAACCTCTTCTTCGAGGCTTCCACCCGGACCCAGTCCTCGTTCGAGCTCGCCGGTAAGCGGCTGGGTGCCGACGTCATGAACATGTCGGTGTCCTCGTCCTCGATCCGCAAGGGCGAGACCCTGATCGACACCGCGGTGACGCTGAACGCGATGCACCCTGACATCCTGGTGGTGCGCCATCACGCCTCCGGCGCGGTGGAACTGCTGGCGCGCAAGGTCGACGGTTCCGTGATCAATGCCGGCGACGGCGCGCATGAGCACCCCACGCAAGCGCTGCTCGACGCGCTCACCATCCGCCGCAACAAGGGTCGGATCGAGGGCCTCGTGGTCGCGATCTGCGGCGACGTGCTGCATTCGCGCGTCGCCCGCTCCAACATCATCCTGCTCAACACCATGGGCGCCCGCGTCCGCGTCGTCGGGCCCTCTACGCTACTGCCGCCCGGCATCGAGCGGATGGGCGTCGAGGTCGCGCGCGACATGCGCGAGGGCCTCGAAGGCGCCGACATCGTCATGATGCTGCGGCTGCAGCGCGAGCGCATGAACGGCTCCTTCGTGCCGTCGTCGTCGGAATATTTCTATTATTTCGGGCTCGACCAGAAGAAGCTCGCCTACGCCAAGCCGGACGCGCTCGTGATGCATCCCGGCCCGATGAACCGCGGCGTGGAGATCGACTCGATCGTGGCCGATGGCGCCCAGTCCCTGATCCGCGAACAGGTGGAGATGGGCGTCGCCGTGCGCATGGCCGTGCTGGAAGCGCTCGCCCGCAATCTGCCGAACGCGTGATGCCGATGTTGACCGACCGCCGCCCCATCCTGCTCGCCAACGCCCGCGTCGTCGATCCCAGCAAGGATTTCGACGGTGTCGCCGACGTTCTCATTGCCGACGGCACCATCCGCGAGACCCGTCGCGGCATTGGCGCGGCCGGCGTCCCCGAGGGCACCGACATCGTCAACTGCTCCGGCAAGATCGTGGCGCCGGGCCTGATCGACATGCGCGCCTTCGTCGGCGAGCCCGGCCTCAGCCACCGCGAGACCTTTGCCTCGGCGAGCCAGGCCGCCGCGACCGGCGGCATCACCACCATCATCTGCCAGCCCGCCACCTCGCCCGTCATCGACAATTCGGCGACGGTGGACTTCGTGATGCGGCGCGCCCGCGACACTGCGATCGTCAATATCCAGCCGATGGCGGCCCTGACCAAGGGCATGCACGGCGAGGAGATGACCGAGTTCGGCCTGTTGAAAGCCGCCGGCGCGGTCGCCTTCAGCGACGGCGACAGAAGCGTGACCAATGCCCAGGTGATGCGCCGCGCGCTGACCTACGCCCGCGACTTCGACGCGCTGATCGTGCATCACACCGAGGATCCCAACCTCGTCGGCGAAGGCGTGATGAACGAGGGCGAGTTCGCCACCCGGCTCGGCCTGATGGGCATTCCGAACGCCGCCGAAGCCGTGATGCTGGAGCGCGATCTGCGGCTCGTCGCGCTCACCGGCGGCCGCTACCATGCGGCGTCGCTGACCTGCATCGATTCCCTCGAGATCCTGGAGCGTGCCCGCGACGCCGGGCTTACCGTCAGCGCCTCGGTCTCCATCAACCATCTGGCGCTGAACGAGAACGACATCGGGCCCTATCGTTCGTTCCTGAAGCTGTCGCCGCCGCTGCGCACCGAGGACGACCGCCGCGCGCTGGTGGCGGCACTCGCCTCCGGCCTTCTCGACGTCATCATGTCCGATCACAATCCGCAGGACGTCGAGGTCAAGCGCCTGCCGTTCGCGGAAGCCGCTCCCGGCGCCGTCGGACTCGAGACCATGCTGCCCGCGGGCCTGCGGCTGGTGCATAATGGCGAGATGGAACTGAAGGCGCTGATCCGCGCGATGTCGACCCGGCCGGCCGAGCTGCTCGGGCTACAAGGCGGAACCCTGCGTGCCGGCAGCCCGGCGGATGTCATCGTGATCGACCCTGATACGCCGTGGGTGGTCGATCCCGCCGACCTCAAATCGCCCTGCAAGAACACCCCGTTCGACGAGGCCCGCTTTACAGGCCGCGTGGTGCGCACCATTGTCGGCGGACGGACGGTCTACGAGCATGTCTGACGCGCGCGATCGTTCGACATGGAGATCCAGCGATGGGGCTTGAAGCATTTTTGCCGGTGGCCTTCGTCATCGGCTACCTCCTCGGCTCGATTCCGTTCGGGCTGATCCTCACCAAGCTCGCGGGCACGCAGGATATCCGCTCGATCGGCTCCGGCAGCATCGGCGCCACCAATGTGCTGCGCACGGGACGCAAGAGCCTCGCCGCGGGCACCTTGCTGTTCGACGCGCTCAAGGGCACCGTGGCCGTGGTGATTGCCGGCTACATTGCGGGCCCCAATGCCGCCATGGTAGCCGGGCTCGGCGCGTTCCTCGGCCATCTCTTCCCGGTCTGGCTCAAGTTCAAAGGCGGCAAGGGCGTGGCCGTCTATATCGGCATCCTGCTCGGCCTGTTCTGGCCTGGCGCCGTCGTGTTCTGCCTGCTCTGGCTGGCGACCGCCTTCACCACCCGCTACTCCTCGCTCTCCGCGCTGGTGGCGGCGTTCATCACGCCGATATTCCTGTGGTGGTTCGGGCACCTAGCATTGTCTGCTCTGACAGCAGTGCTGACACTGTTGCTGTTCTACGCGCACCGCGAGAACATCAAGCGCTTGCAAGCGGGCAAGGAAAGCCGGATTGGCGAGAAGGCCTAGAGCGTTTTCGAGCGAAGCGGATGCCGCTTCGCGTCAAGAAAACGCGTCAAAACAAGAATCCAGAGCCGGGCGTCTACGGATACCGAAGCGGTCCTTCCACATTATATCCCAAATCCTGTTCGCAACTTGCGGCCGAATCACTGTTGTATTGGCCAGCGGGGTTCTGGGGCTGTCATCCTGACAGCGTGGATAGCGTTACGCGGTAGCTCAGAATGAGCGAGAAGATTGTCGGCGCGCATGACGGGGTTGGTTCGCAGGGTGCTTCCGGCACCGCAGCGAGCCGACTGCTGTCAATGACCAACATCTGGTCCGATGCGGCCTCGCCGCCTCCCGCACCAGAACCTGCTCCCGCTTTACCGCAAGCACCGCAGCCTGAGCCCCGCGCGAAAGCCGACGCTCCCGTCGATATCGTCATGACGAAGGCTGCGCCGGTCGCGCCCCCGCCGATGCATTCCGATCAATGGCCGCCGCGAAAACTGTCGCTGGCGCTTCAGGGCGGCGGCACGTTTGCGGCCTTCACCTGGGGCGTGCTCGAGCGGTTGCTGGAAGAACCCTCCATCGCGATCGACACCATCAGTGGCGCCAGCGCCGGCGCCATCAACGCGCTCCTGCTCGCCTCCGGCTTTGCCGAAGGCGGCCACGAAGGCGCCCGGTCACGGCTGAACCGGTTCTGGCTCCGCCTGATGCACGAAGCCTCGTTCCGCGCGCTGATGCTGGTCGGCGGCTTCTCGCCGGCGGGAAGCTCGGTCGCGTTCGGGCCGACGCTGCGCTCCGGCCACTTCGATCCGTTCGATCTCGATCCGCTGCGGCAGGCGCTGTCGCGCGACATCGATTTCGCCGCCCTGCGCCATCCGAACTGTCCGAAGCTCTTGATCGCAGCGACGCGGATCCGCGACGGTCAGCAGCAGATCTTCCGAAATGACGCCATCACCGCCGACGTCGCGCTAGCCTCGACCTGCCCGCCCCTCGTCCACTGCGCCGTCGAGATCGACGGCGAGGCCTATTGGGACGGAGGCTTTGGCGGCAACCCGCCGCTGCTGCGGCTGGCGCAGGAAACGACCACGTCCGATGTCCTGCTGGTCCAGGTCACGCCGGCGCGCGACAGCTATGTGCCGATCACGCTCGCCGCGATCGACCGCCGGCTCGATCAGATCGCGGCCAACGCCGCGCTCAACGCCGAGATCGCCGCGATCGAATGGGCGCAGGCTCATGCCGCGCCTTCGCTGCGGCTCTCCAGGATCGCAGCCGAAGACTTCGTTGACGGGCTGGCGCAGCGCTCGTCCACCGATCTCGGCCGCGGCTTCATTCGCCTCCTGCACCGGAGCGGCCGCGAGGCCGCCGAGCGCTGGCTGAAGCAAGGCACCGCTGTCAAAGCAGCCTCACCTGCATCCGATCAGCGCATCGCTCCAGCCGAGCCCGCGCTGGTATAGGGGGTGACGAAGTGTGAGTCTGCCGGCGGTCGCAGTTCACCTCTCCCCAACGGGGAGAGGTCGGATTGCGTCTGGCGATGCGGAGCATCGTCCAGTGCAATCCGGGTGAGGGGCCGCGGCATTCGGTGAGGTCGTAACCCCTCACCCGGATCGCATCTCACGATGCGATCCGACCTCTCCCTACGGGAGAGGTGTATCAAGTCCCGGACGCGCATCGATTCAACCAAGTCGCATCCCGCACTAGCCTGATTTCGCCAGCGCCTCCTCCAGGAACCAGGCCGCCGCAAGTGCGAGCGGATCGTTGCCGAAGCGCGCGATCACCTGCACGCCGATCGGCAGGCCGCCGACCTTCAGCACCGGCACGTTGACGCAAGGATTGCCCATCAGCGTCCAAAGCCGGTTGTAACGGGGATCGCCTGTGGTCGCGAGCTCCTTGGCCGGCGCGGTGCCCGGCGCGGAATAGGTCAGGAGCACGTCGACGCCCTCGAACAGTTCACCGAGCTCGCGGCGGCCACGGCGGCTGATCCGCCGCGCTTCGTCATATTCCTTCGGCGTCAGGCCGACCGTCGCATCGAGACTGGCGCGCAGCATCGGCGCGATCTCATCGTGGCGTTCGGAAAATTCCCAGGCCAGCGCGCGATGCGCCTCGAAATCCTGGATGATCGGATGGATGCGCCAGGCCTCCTGCACCGCTTCGGGCAGATCGATGGTCTGCACGCTGGCGCCGGCGCGCGTCGCCGCCTTGATCGCGGCCTGCAGTCCCTCTTCGGCCGCCGGCTCGACGGCGCCGGCGAACTCCTGCCTGACCACGGCGATGCGCGGCGACTTCGCTGCGGCGATGCCGGAGAATTCGCTGCGCCCCGTCATCGCCAGCAGTCCGCGCGCGAGATCCTCCGCGCGCGCCCCGAACAGGCCGACCGTGTCGAGCGCCCATGAATAGCATTTGACGCCGACCGTCGGCAGCATCCGGAACGACGGCTTGATCGCGGCGGTCCCGCAATAGGCGGCGGGGCGGATCACCGAGCCGCCGGTCTGGGTGCCCAGCGCCAGCGGGATCATGCCGGCGCCGACCGCCGCCGCCGAACCCGAGGACGAGCCGCCCGGCGAATGGCCTGTATTGTGCGGATTGCGCGTCGGCGTGGGATCGCGCGAGGCGAACGCCGTGGTCGTGGTCTTGCCGATGATGGTGGCGCCCGCCCGCTTCAGCATCATCACGACCGGCGCATCCGAGCGCGGCTGCCAGCCGCGATAGATATCGGAGCCCATCTCGGTCGGCATATTGGCGGTGTCGATGATGTCCTTGATCCCGACGGCGATACCGCGCAGCGGACCGGCGCCTTGCGCCTTCGCGGCCCTGTCATGGCGGACGAAGGCGCGGACGTCCTTCTCCTTGGCCTCGATCGCCGCGTGTGATTGCGCGATCGCGGCATCGGGCGACAACTCGCCGGCTTCAATGCGGCGCTGGAGGTCGGCGAGTGAGATCATGGCAAAATCCTTCTTATTGGCATCGCTTTTAGCATCGGGGCGCGGTCGCGCAAGCGCACGTCACTGTTGCGCAACGCCCTCAGGTTGTTCCATGCTGTACCTGCAAGGAGACGCCGTGGACGCCATCAATCCAAGCGTGGAGCTGACCGAGTCTGAGCGGATCGACCGCCTGCGGCTGATCCGCTCCGACAATGTCGGGCCGCGCACCTTCCGCTCGCTGGTCGACCATTTCGGCACCGCGCGCGCAGCGCTGGAGCGGCTGCCGGATCTGGCGCGCGTGGCGGTGCGCAGCGATCGGGGCGCATTTGTAGCGCCGATGAAGCGAAGGCCGAGCTCGCCGCAAGCCGCAAGTTCGGCATCGCCTGGCTCGCGCCCGGCGAAGACGGCTATCCGGCGCGGCTCGCAACGCTCGACGATGCGCCGCCATTGCTCGCCGTGCGCGGAGACGCGAAAACCTTGATGCGACCGATGATCGCGATCGTCGGCTCGCGTAATGCCTCCGGCGCCGGGCTGACGTTTGCCGGCCAGCTTGCGCGCGAGCTTGGCGAGGCTGGTTTTGTCGTCATTTCCGGCCTCGCCCGCGGCATCGACCAGGCCGCGCATCGCACCAGTGTCGAAAGCGGCACGATCGCGGTGCTCGCCGGCGGGCACGATTGCGTCTATCCGCCCGAGCATGGCGATCTGCTCGCCGCGATCCTCGACCACGAGGGCGCTGCGATCTCCGAGATGCCGCTCGGCCACGAGCCGCGCGCCCGCGACTTTCCCCGCCGCAATCGCCTGATCTCCGGTGCGTCGCTCGGCGTGGTAGTGGTTGAGGCCGCGCACCGTTCGGGTTCGCTGATCACCGCGCGCATGGCGGCCGAACAAGGCCGCGAGGTGTTCGCGGTGCCCGGCTCGCCGCTCGATCCGCGCGCCGCCGGCACCAACGATCTGATCAAGCAGGGCGCAACGCTCGTCACCGAGGCCGCCGACATCGTCAATGCGGTGCAGCCGATCATGGAGCGCCCGCTGATGCAGCCGGCGAGCGAGCCCGACAGCGAGCCGTTCGAGAGCGATCCGCAAGGCCACGATCGCGACCAGATCACCGGCCTGCTCGGCCCTGCCCCAATCTCGATCGACGATCTCGTGCGGATGTCCGGCGCCTCGCCCGCAATCGTGCGCACCGTGCTGCTGGAGCTCGAATTGGCCGGAAAGCTGGAGCGTCACGGCGGCGGGCTGGTGTCGCTGCTTTAGGGAGCTGGTGTGCGCACTCTTACCCTCCCCTGGAGGGCATTTTGCACAACCACAGTGCGCGCCTCGTCCTTCGAGACGACCGCTTCGCGGTCTCCTTCAGGATGAGGCTAAGCAGCATCGGCGCTCGTTGAAACGACTGCCGCGCACTCGATCCTCATCCTGAGGGCCCGCCAACGGCGGGCGTCTCGAAGGATGGCTACAGGGGAAATCGCTCCCATATGCGAGATCGATTCCGCCCTAGCCGTCGTTGCGCCGATCGAACTGCGTCCGCGCCGCCTCGATCTGGCCCAGATGGTCCTTTGCCCATTTGCCGAGTGCTTCGACAGGCTGCGACAGCCCGCGGCCGAGATCGGTCAGCTCATAATCCACGCGCGGCGGGATGGTGGGAAAGATCGTGCGCGTGACGAGGCCGTCGCGCTCCAGCCCGCGCAGCGTCAAGGTCAGCATCCGCTGCGAGATGCCGTTGATCATGCGCTTCAGCTCATTGAAGCGCTTCGGCCCATCGCTGAGCATCATGATGACGAACACGCTCCATTTGTCGCCGACACGGGACAGCACGGAGGCGACCCCACGACAATCCGCATGGTTGGGATCCGGCCTTGGGTCGGGCCTCGTATCTGGCTTTGGATTTGGCCTCGGCGGAGCAGGCAAATCGGTGTTTTCAGGTTTCAATAATGTGCCCATGGCTCAAAAAAGTGCGTTCTTGCGGGGATTTCAATAGTCACTCATGTAGCGCTGGTTACAAACTTATACCAGGGTGATCCCAAATGAAACTCCTCCATCTCGACTCCAGCGTCCTCGGCCCCCACTCCGTCAGCCGGCAGGTTTCCGCCGCCATCGTCGACCGGCTCCGGCAAACCACGCCCTCGCTCGAAGTCGTCTATCGCGACCTGACCCAAACCCCGCTCGCCCACCTCTCCGGCTCGCACCTGGCCGCCGCGCAAGGCGCACCCGCGCCGGCGGAACTCGCGCCCGACCTCGCCGCGAGCGCAGCCGCGCTGGACGAGTTTTTGGCGGCCGACACCGTCGTGATCGGTGCGCCCATGTACAATTTCACGATCCCGAGCCAGCTCAAGGCCTGGATCGACCGCATTCTGGTGGCGGGGAAGACGTTCAAATACGGCGCGACCGGACCGGAGGGGCTCGCCGGCGGCAAGCGCGTGATCGTCGCGATCTCACGCGGCGGCTATTACGGTGCCGAGACGCCATACGCGGCCGGCGAGCATCTCGAAACCTATCTGCGCTGGGTGTTCGGCTTCATGGGTATCACTAGCGTCGAATTCATCCCTGCCGACGGCATCCAGGTCGGGCCGGACCACCGCGAGAAGGCTCTCACCGGCGCGCTCCAGGCCGCAACCAGCCTGCGCGCCGCTTGAGATCACGTGATCGGTCGCCGCGAAATCGTCTGCGGCGGCCGGTCGTCGGTCGCACGATCTGCGAAGCTAGATCCAGACGCCCTGCATGCCCAGGATCACGGCGACGAGCGAGACGAGCAGGCCAATTCCGGAAAACAATGCGACCGCGACGAGTTCGGATGTACCGGAACGCTTCGCCGGAACGGCGGATCTTCGCCGTGATGGAATCGCGGAAAAAATACGGGCTGCTTTCGGCATCGCAGACTCCCTCAGATGAGTCTTCTGACCCTGCCCATAAGAATGTATTGGCGGTATGCGCGAAGGTTCAACACCTTACGCAAGATTTTGGAAACATCCCGCAAGGCACAGGAACCGGCCGGCGCAACCGCACTGCGCCGGCCGATTCAATTTGCGCTTGGTTTGATCAGCCGCGATAGATCGGCGCGCCGCTCGGAGAGGCCACCGCGCCGCCGTCGACGAAGATCTCCTGGCCCTGCACATGGGCGGAATCATCGGAGGCGAGGAACAGCACCGTCTTCGCAACGTGATCCGTTTCGCCGATGCGCCCGAGCGGCGTCGACAGCGCGATCCGCTTCTCGAAGGCCTTCTCGGCCTCGGGCGTCGCGACCGCAGGTCCCCAGATCGGCGTGCGGATCGCGCCGGGCGCGACGACGTTGACGCGGATGCCGCGCGGCGACAGCTCTGAAGCCATGATCCGCGCCATCGCGCGAACGCCGGCCTTCGCGGCGCCGTAAGCCGAGTAGCCGGGAATGCCGAGCACCGAGATCACCGAGCCGTTGAGGATGATCGAGGCATTGTCGTTGAGATAGGGCAGCGCCGACTGAACGGTGAAGAAAACACCGGTGAGGTTCGTGCTGATGACCTTCTCGAAGACGTCCAGCGTCGCCGAGCCCAGCGGCGTGCCGCCGGCGATGCCGGCATTGGCGAAGACGACGTCGAACTTGCCGAACGCCTCGGTGCCCTTCTTGATCGCGGCTTCCGTCGCGGCGATGTCAGTGGCGTCGGCGGCGAGCGCCAGCGCATTCGGCCCGAGCTCTTTCGCGGCCGCCTCCAGCGTCTCCTTGTTGCGCCCGGTGATCACGACCTTGGCGCCCTCGGCTACGAACAGCTTTGCGGTCGCAAGGCCAATGCCGCTGTTGCCGCCCGTGATCAGGGCCGTCTTGTTCTTCAGTCTCACGCTCGCCTCCAGTAGTTGCATGATGAAACTAAATTGCCATCTAGGGCAAATGGTTTTATAATGCAACCACACAAGCGCGTGATCGGACCCGCCCACTCCGACGGAGCGATAGAGACGAGACCATGGTGAAACGAACGAGCTTTGAGGGCGATGCCTGCCCGATCGCGCGATCGCTGGAAGAACTCGGCGACTGGTGGTCGCTGCTGATCATCCGCGAGGCGCTGTTCGGCGTACGCCGTTTCGGCGAATTCCAGAGCAAGCTCGGCATGGCCAAGAACATCCTGGCCGCGCGGCTGCGCGCGCTGGTCGATCACGGCATTCTGGCGACCGCCCCCGCCTCCGACGGCAGCGCCTACCAGGAATACGTGTTGACGCCGAAGGGCCGCGGCACCTTCCCGATCCTGGTGGCGCTGCGACAATGGAGCGAGGAGTTCGACGACCACCCCGAGGAGATCGCGACCATCCTGGTCGATTGCGCCAAGGGCCGCCCGGTGAAGAAGCTCGAAATGCGCGCCGAGGACGGCCGCCTGCTCAGCCCGGCCGACACCACCCTGAAGTTGCGGCCGGCACCGCGGCGGCGGTCGGCCGCAGCGCACTGAGGTCTCTCACCGTCATCCTGAAGGTGCTCGTCCTGCGGTATACCGCAGGGCGAGCCTCGAAGGGCGACCGCCCGGCTGCATCTCGGCCGTTCATCCTTCGAGGCTCCCGGCGCGATGCCCGGCATCGCGCCACTCGCGCCTCAGGATGACGGATCTGATGTTGGCCGCACCGCTATGACAGCTTGCGCCTGCTCCGCAGCCGCAAATGCTCGTCGGCCTCGAGCTTGGTCATGCCCAAGAGGTAATACAGCACGTCGAGCTTGTGGCGCTCGGCGAGTTTGCGCAGGGCAGCCGTCTGCTCGGCAATGAAGGCCACGGCCTCGTCCGCACCGCCCTCCCCCGGTTCCTCGTGACGCGAGCCCACCCGCGCGCCTGATCCGGCGCGCCCCCGTTTCTTTCCTGGCCTAGTCACCAGACCCCACCCGAATCCATGCCCCGCAGAAACATTACGCCGACATCGGCCGCAACTCCAAGGTGGTAATTTGCAACTTTCTCGATATGAAACTTTTCCCATTGCGGCGGCTTTCAACACCCGCCGATTTGACAGGAACGGCCTCACCACCCATGTTCGGGTCGAAACGGCCGACCCGAGTCCTTTCGTTTTCGGCCCAAGATTTTCCCGTAAGTTACTGGAACTACATGAATATCGTCATTGTGGAGTCGCCGGCGAAAGCCAAGACGATCAACAAATATCTGGGCTCGTCCTACGAGGTCCTGGCGTCGTTCGGCCATGTCCGCGACCTCCCCGCCAAGAACGGCTCCGTCGATCCCGACGCCAATTTCAAGATGATCTGGGAGGTCGACCCCAAGGCCGCCGGACGGCTCAACGATATCGCGAGGTCGCTGAAAGGCGCTGACCGCCTGATTCTGGCCACCGACCCTGATCGCGAGGGCGAGGCCATCTCCTGGCACGTGCTGGAGATTCTGAAAGAGAAGCGCGCGCTGAAGGACCAGAAGATCGAGCGCGTGGTGTTCAACGCCATCACCAAGCAGGCGGTCTCGGAAGCCATGAAGCATCCGCGCCAGATCGACGGCGCACTGGTCGACGCCTATATGGCGCGCCGCGCGCTCGACTATCTGGTCGGCTTCACCCTCTCCCCCGTGCTGTGGCGCAAGCTGCCCGGCGCCCGCTCGGCCGGCCGCGTGCAGTCGGTGGCACTGCGCCTCGTCTGCGACCGCGAGCTCGAGATCGAGAAGTTCGTCCCGCGCGAATATTGGTCGCTGGTCGCGACCCTGCTGACCCCGCGCGGCGATGCCTTCGAGGCCCGCCTGGTCGGCGCCGACGGCAAGAAGATCCAGCGCCTCGATATCGGCACCGGCGCGGAAGCCGAAGACTTCAAGAAGGCGCTGGAAGCAGCCGCCTACGCCGTGACCGCGGTCGATGCCAAGCCCGCGCGGCGCAATCCGCAGGCGCCCTTCACCACCTCGACGCTGCAGCAGGAAGCCAGCCGCAAATACGGCTTTGCGCCGGCGCACACCATGCGCATCGCCCAGCGCCTCTATGAAGGCATCGACATCGGCGGCGAGACCACCGGACTCATTACTTATATGCGTACCGATGGTGTGCAGATCGCCCCCGAGGCGATCACCCAGGCGCGCAAGGTGATCGGCGAAGATTACGGCAACGCCTATGTGCCGGATGCTCCCCGCCAGTACCAGGCCAAGGCCAAGAACGCGCAGGAAGCGCACGAGGCGATCCGTCCGACCGACCTCTCGCGCCGTCCCGCCAGCATGAGCCGCAAGCTCGATGCCGATCAGGCCCGGCTCTATGAGCTGATCTGGAAGCGTACCATCGCGAGCCAGATGGAGGCGGCCGAGCTCGAGCGCACCACGGTCGACATCACCGCAAAAGCCGGCGGCCGGACGCTGGAGCTGCGGGCCACGGGCCAGGTCATCAAGTTCGACGGTTTCCTCGCGCTCTACCAGGAAGGCCGCGACGACGAGGAGGACGAGGATTCCCGCCGCCTGCCCGGCATGAGCGCCGGTGAAGCCCTGAAGCGGCAGTCGCTCGCCGTCACCCAGCATTTCACCGAGCCGCCGCCGCGCTTCTCTGAGGCATCCCTCGTCAAGCGCATGGAAGAGCTCGGTATCGGCCGGCCCTCGACCTATGCCTCGATCCTCCAGGTTCTGAAGGACCGCGGCTACGTCAAGCTGGAGAAGAAGCGCCTGCATGGCGAGGACAAGGGCCGCGTCGTGATCGCGTTCCTCGAAAGCTTCTTCAGCCGCTACGTCGAATACGATTTCACGGCAGGCCTCGAAGAGCAGCTCGACCGCATCTCCAACAACGAGATTTCCTGGCAGCAGGTGCTGAAGGATTTCTGGCGCGACTTCATCGGCGCCGTCGACGACATCAAGGATTTGCGCGTCGCGCAGGTGCTTGATGTGCTCGACGAGATGCTGGGCCCGCACATCTATCCGCCCCGCGCCGATGGCGGCGACGTCAGGCAGTGCCCGAATTGCGGCACCGGCCGGCTGAACCTGAAGGCCGGCAAGTTCGGCGCCTTCGTCGGCTGCTCGAACTATCCGGAGTGCCGCTACACCCGCCAGCTCGCCGCCGATGGCGAAGCCAACGCCGACCGCTCGCTCGGCCAGGACCCCGAGACCGGCTTCGATGTCTGGGTCAAGGCCGGCCGCTTCGGCCCCTACATCCAGCTCGGCGAGCAGAAGGATTACGCGGAAGGCGAGAAGCCGAAGCGCGCAGGCATTCCGAAGGGCACCTCGCCCAGCGATGTCGACCTCGAGCTTGCGCTGAAACTGCTGTCGCTGCCGCGCGAGATCGGCAAGCACCCGGAGACCGGTCAGCCGATCACGGCGGGCCTCGGACGCTTCGGGCCGTTCGTGAAGCACGAGAAGACCTACGCCAGCCTGGAGGCCGGCGACGAGGTGTTCGACATCGGCCTCAACCGCGCGGTGACGCTGATCGCGGAAAAGGTCGCCAAGGGCCCGAGCCGGCGCTTCGGCGCCGATCCCGGCAAGGCAATCGGCGATCATCCGTCGCTCGGCACCGTCACCGTGAAGAGCGGCCGCTATGGCCCCTACGTCACCGCAGGCGGCGTCAACGCGACGATCCCGGCCGAGTTCGAAAAGGACGCCATCACGCTGCCGCAGGCGATCGCACTGATCGACGAGCGCGCGGCCAAGGGCGGCGGCAAAACCAAGGCGAAGAAGGCGGCCAAGCCCGCCAAGGCCAAGAAGGCTACGGAGAAGGCTGCGGACGGCGAGGACGTCGCGCCAAAGCCGAAGAAACCGGCCGCGAAGAAAGCCGCGGCCAAATCGAAAACCGAATCCACCAGCAAGGCGCGCGCCGCCGTGTCGTCGACAGCCAAGACGTCGCCGACCAAGGCAGCCGCCACCAAGGCTCCGGCCAAGAAGAGTGCCGGCAAGAATTAGAGGTTAAGTGAAACGCAAGAATGACCATGGCTTTCCCGACCGGACAGCCATCGTCGCCTTCATCAAGGCAAACCACGGAAAGGTTGGGACCCGCGAAATTGCGCGCGAGTTCGGCCTGAAGAACGCCGATCGCGCCGAGCTCAGGCGCATGCTGCGCGAGCTCGCCGACGACGGCATCATCAAGAAGAAGCGCCACAAGGTCTCCGAGCCGGACACGCTTCCGCCGACGCTGCTCGCCGACATCACCGGGCGCGACTCCGACGGCGAATTGATCGCCTCCCCGGCCGAATGGGACGAAGTCGAAAGCGGCGAGCCGCCCAAAATCCTGATCGAGATGCCGCGCCGGCCGAAGCCTGGCACTGCCGCCGGTGTCGGCGACCGCGCGCTCCTGCGCGTCGAACGCACCGACGAGGACGAAGGCCCCGCCTATCGCGGCCGCATCATCAAGCTCATCGACAAGGCCAAGAGCCGCATCCTCGGCGTATTCCGCGCGCTGCCCGAAGGCGGCGGACGGCTCGTCCCCGTCGACAAGAAGTTCGCCGATCGCGAATTGAACATCGCGAAGACCGACACACAAGGCGCGCAGGACAGCGACCTCGTCAGCGTCGACATCGTCCGCTCGCGCGGCTTTGGGCTAGCCTCCGGCCGCGTCAAGGAGAGGCTCGGCTCGGTCAAGTCGGAGAAGGCGATCAGCCTGATCGCGATCTATGCCCACGACATCCCCTTGCAATTCTCGCCCGCGGCCGAGCGCGAGGCAGAGGCCGCCGAGCCGGCCAATTTGAAAGGGCGCGAGGATTGGCGCGACGTGCCGCTCGTCACCATCGATCCGCCGGATGCGAAGGATCACGACGACGCGGTGCACGCGCAGGCCGACGACGATCCCAATAACAAGGGCGGCTTCATCGTTAACGTCGCCATCGCCGATGTCAGCTTCTATGTCCGGCCGGGCACCGCGCTCGACCGCGACGCGCTCGATCGCGGCAACTCGGTCTATTTCCCCGATCGCGTCGTGCCGATGCTGCCGGAGCGCATCTCCAACAATCTCTGCTCGCTGGTGCCGGGCGAGCCGCGCGGCGCGCTCGCGGTGCGGATGGTGATCGGACCCGATGGCCGCAAGCGCTCCCACAGCTTCCACCGCATCCTGATGCGCTCGGCGGCAAAGCTGCATTATGCGCAGGCACAGGCTGCGATCGACGGTCGACCCGATGACACCACCGGCCCGCTGCTCGATCCGATCCTGAGGCCGCTCTACGCCGCCTATGCTTGCGTCAAGCGCGCCCGCGACGAGCGCGATCCGCTCAATCTCGATCTGCCCGAGCGCAAGATCCTTTTGAAGAGCGACGGCACGGTCGACCGCGTCGTCGTGCCCGAACGTCTCGACGCGCACAAGCTGATCGAGGAGTTCATGATCCTCGCCAACGTCGCCGCGGCCGAGATGCTGGAGAAGAAATCGCTGCCGCTGATCTACCGCGTGCACGACGAGCCGACGCTGGAGAAGGTCCACGCGCTCAGCGAGTTTCTGGAGACGCTGGACGTTCCCTTCGCGAAATCAGGCGCGCTGCGCCCCACCCTGTTCAACCGCGTGCTGGCCCAGCTCGAAGGCCACGACTATTACCCGCTCGTAAGCGAGGTCGTGCTGCGCGCCCAGGCGCAGGCGGAATACTCTGCGGAGAATTACGGTCATTTCGGCCTGAACCTGCGCCGCTATGCGCATTTCACCTCGCCGATCCGCCGCTATGCGGACCTCATCGTGCACCGCGCGCTGGTCCGCGCGCTCGGCCTCGGCGAAGGCGCCCTGCCCGACAGCGAGACGCCGGAAAGTCTCGGCGAGGTCGCCGCGCATATCTCGCTGACCGAACGGCGCGCGATGAAGGCCGAGCGCGAGACCGTCGATCGCCTGATCGCGCATCACCTGGCCGACCGCATCGGCGCGAGTTTTCAGGGCCGCGTCTCCGGCGTCACGCGCGCCGGCCTGTTCGTCAAGCTGAGCGAGACCGGCGCGGACGGATTGATCCCGATCCGATCCCTCGGCACGGAATATTTCAACTATGACGAGAGCCGCCACGCGCTGGTCGGCACGCGCAGCGGCACAATGTATCAGCTGGGTGACGTCGTCGACGTCCGTCTGATAGAAGCAGCTCCCATCGCAGGTGCGCTACGCTTCGAGCTGCTGTCGTCAGAACGTGAGACCAGTCCCCGCGAGCGCCGGCCGTTCCGCCCGCAGCGCAAATCGTCCAAGCCGCATCCCGGCCGCAGTCCGGAGAGAAAACGCAAGCCGGAAAAGCAAAAATCTGCCAAGGGCAGGAAGGCCAAGGGAAAAAGCAGGGGCAAAGGCAAGGGACAGAAAGGCAAGGCATGGTGACGATGAGCACGGCCCCAAAGATCTGGACGCGCGAGACCGGCCTCGTCGAGAAGCGCGATGTGTGGGCTGCAATGCAGCGCGGCTTTCGCGGCCGCTGCCCGCGCTGCGGCGAGGGCAAGCTGTTCCGCGCCTTCCTGAAGACGGCGGACAATTGCGCCACATGCGGCCTCGATTTCACCCCGCACCGTGCCGACGATCTGCCCGCCTATCTCGTGATCGTCATCGTCGGTCACATCGTGGTGCCGGCCATCCTCTGGGTCGAGACCAACTACACCACGCCGGTCTGGCTCAGTTTCGTAGCCTATCTGCCCTTCACCTTCGTCGCCTCGCTCGCGCTATTGCAGCCCGTGAAGGGAGCTGTGGTCGGCTTGCAATGGGCTCTGCGCATGCACGGGTTTGACGATAACCCTCCGGATGGTATTCCGCCTGTGTAAGCAAGAAGCAAAAAACGGTTTGGGTGAGGATATGACGGATACGGCGCAGGCAGTGGAGAAGGCCAGGGTTCACGAGGAGAAGGAAGCCGACCACCATCCCTATTTTCGCCCGAGGGATGCGGCGACGCTGATCCTGGTCGATCGGAGCGGGCCCGTTCCGAAAGTGCTGGTCGGCAAGCGCCACGACAAGGTGGTGTTCATGCCCGGAAAGTTCGTCTTCCCCGGCGGCCGTGTCGACAAGGCCGATTATCGCGTGCCCTGCGCCGCCCCTATCACCACAGAGCTCGAAGCCAATCTCGCCAAGGGCAGCCCGAAGACCCCGGCCTCGCGCGCGAAGTCGCTCGCCATTGCGGCGATCCGCGAAGCCTGCGAGGAGACCGGTCTCTGCCTCGGCCGCCAAGCGGAGGGCAAGGTGCCCAAGCTCGAGGGCCCCTGGAAACCGTTCGCCGATGCCGGCCTGCTGCCCGATCCTTCCGGCCTGTTCCTGATCGCCCGCGCCATCACCCCGCCCGGCCGCGTCAAGCGCTTCGACACCCGCTTCTTCACCGCGGATGCCTCCGCGATCACCCACCGCGTCGACGGCGTGATCCATGCCGATGCCGAGCTGGTCGAGCTGGTCTGGGTCGAGCTCGGCTCAAAACCGCTCGCCGATCTGCATCCGATGACACGCAACGTGCTCAACGAGCTCGACACCCGCCTAGCCACCGGCCCGCTGCGCCACGATGCGCCGGTGCCGTTCTTCCATTTCTATGGCGGCAAGATGCAGAAGGATGTTTTGAGCTGAGCGGCGCTCCCCTCTCCGTCATTCCGGGGCGCGGCTCTCTCCACTGGTCATTCCGGGGCGCGCGCAGCGCGAACCCGGAATCCATTCATCCACCGTCTCCGCGGCTCGATGGATTCTCAGATGCGCGATTGCGCATCATAGCTCGCGCCAAGAGGCGCGCCCCGGAATGACGTGCTGAGAGATCTGCAAAAAACAAAAAAATCTTCCCGCCGCCGCCAATGGCGGAGTTCCGCCGCGTGCCTATGTCTTTCCCCAACGACACCCAAAACGGACACCGGGCGATGGCACAACGGCAACTCAAGCTTGGCGCGTTCATGCGCCCGATCAGCATCCACACCGGCGCCTGGCGCTATCCCGGGGCCTGGCCCGACGCCAATTTCAACATCAGTCACATCAAGCAGCTGATTAGGAAGCTCGAGGCCGGCAAGTTCGACGCCTTCTTCATGGCCGATCACCTCGCCGTCTTGAACATGCCGATCAATGCACTCAAGCGCAGCCACACGGTGACGTCATTCGAGCCGTTCACGCTGCTCTCGGCGCTGTCGGCCGTCACCGAGCGCATCGGCCTGATCGCCACCGGCTCGACCACGTTCGACGAGCCCTATCACGTCGCGCGCCGCTTCGCCTCGCTCGATCACATCAGCGGCGGCCGCGCCGGCTGGAATATCGTCACCACCTCGAATCCGGACGCGGCGCTGAATTTCGGCCTCGACGATCACATGGAGCACGCCGAGCGCTACAGGCGCGCCCGCGAATTCTACGACGTCGTCACCGGGCTCTGGGACTCCTTCGCCGACGATGCCTTCGTGCGCGACGTCGAGACCGGCCTGTTCTTCGATCCCGCGAAGATGCACACGCTCGATCATTACGGCAAATATCTCAGGGTGCGCGGCCCCCTCAACATCGCCCGCCCGGTGCAGGGCTGGCCGGTGATCGTGCAGGCTGGTGCCTCCGAAGACGGCAAGCAGCTCGCGGCCGAAACGGCTGAAGCCGTGTTCACCGGCGGCGGCAGCCTCGCCGACGGGCAAAAGCTCTATGCCGACATCAAGGGCCGCATGGAGAAGATCGGCCGCGATCCCGAACATCTGAAGATCCTGCCCGGCGCCTTCGTCGTCGTCGGCGACAGCGTCGATGAAGCCAAGGAGAAGCGCGCGCTGCTCGACAGCCGCGTGCATTACGACAGCGCCATCGCCTCGCTGTCCGTCATTCTCGGGACCGATGCCTCCGGCTTCGATCCGGACGGCCCTCTCCCCGACATCCCCGAGACCAATGCCAGCAAGAGCGGCCGCCAGCGCATGGTCGATCTCGCCGCCCGCGACAAGCTCACCGTGCGCCAGCTCGCCCAGCGCGTCGGCGGCTATGGCGGCCTGTCCTTCGTCGGCACGGCCAAGACCATCGCCGACCAGATGGAGGAATGGCTGGTCGGACGCGGCTCCGACGGCTTCAACATCATGTTCCCGTTCCTACCCGCCGGCCTCGACGATTTCGTCGACAAGGTCGTGCCGGAGCTGCAGCGCCGCGCGATTTTCCGCAAAGAGTATGAAGGGCCTACTTTGAGGGAGAATCTGGGCCTGCCGCGGCCGAAAAATCGGTTCTTTGAGGCCTGATCGGGCCGATTTGGCCGCTTTTTGCCCCCTAAAACCTTGACATCAGGCGGTTTCTGGCTAGGTTGCCGGCCAACGCGGGCCGTTTGGCCGGCTCCAGATTCCCTTTATTCCTGAGGTTCTGAACATGGCCAAAGCGGTCACCATCAAGGTCAAGCTCGTGTCCTCGGCCGACACCGGCTTCTATTACGTCGCCAAGAAGAATTCGCGCACCATGACCGACAAGCTGGTCAAGAAGAAGTACGATCCGGTCGCGCGCAAGCACGTCGAATTCCGCGAAGCCAAGATCAAGTAAGATCGGCGCAGCGTTGAAGAGTTTTGCGGGGCCCTTTCGGGCCCCGTTTCTATTTTGCCCGCTCACCCCTCTCCAGAGGCGCTGCGTCCGGGGCACGAGACAGAAATTGACGCGCTACCATTTCTCCACGCCGTCATTGCGAGGAGCTCGCGACAAAATTGCAAAGCAATTTTGCGCTGATGCGACGAAGCAATCCAGGGTCGTTCTGCCATTGCTGCAGGCCCTCTCCTGAGTCCGTCCGCACATTTTGCTGAAGTCAGCAGTGTCACATCCCTTACCCGCACGGAACTCTGGAGAACATAGGCCGTTTCCCCACCTGTTTTGAACGGGGAGACGCAAGGGTGAACCGCCGGCAAGTTCTTCGCGCATCGGCTGCCTTCTCGGCCGCCACCATGCTGCTGCGTGCAGCGAAGGCTCAGACGGGCTCCGCCCCGCCATTCAGCCCGTCCTACGTGCGCGAGCTTGCCCGCGCCCTTGCCGCGAAATCATTCGAGCCTCCGGACGAGAAGCTGCCGGACGCACTGAAGAATCTCAACTACGATCAATACCGATCAATTCGCTTCACGCCTGAGAAGGCGTTGTGGCGTGATGAGAAGCTACCGTTCGAAGTGCAATTTTTTCACCGCGGCTTTTTCTACAAGAACCGGGTCGAGATTTTTCAGGTGGTGAACGGGAGCTTCATGCCGATCCCGTATCGGCGCGACGACTTCTCGTTCGGTGAGGGTCTCGGACAATGGCCGGATGTCGACATCGGGTTTAGCGGATTCCGCATTCACGCTCCGATCAACAGGCCGGATTACTACGATGAAGTTTGTGTGTTCCTGGGCGCCAGTTACTTCCGAGCAGTCGCGAAAGGACTGACGTATGGCCTGTCCGCGCGCGGACTAGCGATCGATACCGGCGAGAGCAAGGGCGAAGAGTTCCCGGTATTCAAGGCTTTCTGGCTGGAGAAGCCGGCGCCGAATGCCTCTTCCATCGTGGTACACGCGCTGCTGGACAGCAAGAGTGCGGCCGCAAGCTACCGATTCACGATCCGGCCCGGCCAAAGCACAGTTTTCGACGTCGAGATGGCCCTCTATCCGCGGGTAGACATCGAGCATGCCGGGCTGGCGCCTATGACCAGCATGTTCTACTTCGGGCCGAACGATCGCAAAGATTTTGACGATTTCCGCCCCGCGGTTCACGACTCGGATGGACTTGCGATCTTCAACGGCAGAGGTGAGCAACTCTGGCGCCCCCTGAACAATCCGCACGATCTGCAGGTCAGCAGCTTTGCCGATGTCAATCCGGGCGGCTTCGGCCTGATGCAGCGGGAGAGGAATTTCATCGCCTATCAGGATCTCGAATCCAGCTTCGAAAAGCGCCCAAGCCTATGGTTCGAGCCGATCGGAGATTGGGGCGAAGGAGCGGTGAAATTGTTCGAGATACCTACCAAGGAGGAGGTCCACGACAACATCGCAGCGCTCTGGCAACCCAAGCAGCCGCTGACAGCCAGAAGCGAACACATCTTCACCTATCGGCTGCACTGGGGGCAGGACGGCCCCAAACCGGAGGCCCTCGCACGGTTCACGCGAACGGGGATCGGAAGCCGGGGTGACGATAGCAAATTGTTCGTGCTGGAACTGATGGGGGACCGACTCAAAGGCATCGATGCCAAGACCATCAAAGGCGTGGTGACCGCTGCAAAAGCCGAAGTCAGCAACATCGTCACGCAACCTAATCCCATGACAGGTGGATGGCGTCTGAGCTTCCAATGCTCGGTCAAGAAGCAAGCCGCAATCGAATTGCGAGCTTTCCTGGCGCAAAACGAAGTGCCAGTCTCCGAAGTGTGGACCTATCGATGGACGCCCTGAGACCGTCGCCGACGCCTTCGCCGAACGCCCCTGGCAGCCCATTTCTGCCGCCGGAAAGTCCGCTGCCGATGCTGCCTTGCCGGCTGGATCGCGCGACTGAAGCTAACCGGTCGCCGGTGCATTCGGGTACCACTTTGATGGTTCGCCGCGTCTTTATTTTTGTCGGCACTGGGGTGCTGACGCTTGCGGGCGGCTACGGCATGTATGACGTGGTGAAAGTTGGCGGCGTAACCTTTCTCGAGGCGGTGCTGCTCGGGTTTTTCCTCGTGCTGCTCGCATGGGTCGCGCTCTCCTTCATGTCCGCGCTCGCCGGATTTTTCGTGCTGCTCACGCGCAGCCGGCCTTTTCTGCCGATCGATGCGACGGGCTCACTGCCTCCTGTCACCTCGCGCACAGCCATGCTGCTACCCACCTATAATGAGGACCCGCATCATCTCATGGCGCGGCTACGCGCTATGTATGAATCAGTTCAAGCGACCGGATATGGGGACCAGTTCGACTGGTTTTTACTGAGCGATACGACCGACCCCGACATCTGGATTCGTGAAGAGATGACGTTCATTCGGCTGCGCCACGCCTCCGGCGCCGCTCGGCTGTACTACCGGCATCGCTCCAATAACATCGCGCGCAAGTCCGGCAATATCGCCGACTGGGTCATGAAGTTTGGGGCGGCCTATGATCACATGATCGTTCTCGACGCGGACAGCCTCATGGAAGGCGACACAATAGTTCGCCTTGTCCACGCGATGGAGTCCCATCCCGCTGCTGCGCTGATCCAGACGCAGCCGGTCATCGTCAACGCGCGCACAATGTTCAGTAGGCTGCAGCAATTCTCGGGGCGTGTTTACGGCCCCATCATTGCAGCCGGCAATGCCTGGTGGCACGGTGGCGACAGCAATTACTGGGGCCATAACGCCATCATCCGGGTGCGGGCGTTCGCTGCGGAGGCCGGCCTGCCGGAGCTGAGCGGCCGTAAGCCTTTCGGGGGTCACATCTTAAGCCATGATTTTGTCGAGGCCGCGTTGATGCGCCGCGCGGGCTGGGCAATCTATCTGGCACCGGCCCTCGGCGGCAGCTTCGAAGAAGCCCCGCCCTCACTACTGGACTTTGCGGCAAGAGATCGTCGCTGGTGCCAGGGTAACCTTCAGCATCTCGCGGTGTTGCCCGCGCGCGGGCTACACTGGGTGTCGCGGCTGCATTTGCTTACAGGCATCGGCTCCTATGTCACCGCGCCCCTGTGGTTTCTATTCCTGGTACTCGGCCTGCTGATTGCACTGCAGGCGCACTTCATCCGACCGGAATATTTTCCCAAAGGCTTCAGTTTGTTTCCGACCTGGCCGCAACAGGACCCGGTGCTTGCCGCCCAGATCTTTGCAGCGACAATGGGACTTCTGATCCTGCCGAAGCTGCTGGCCTATCTGGTGCTGATCGGCAATCGAAGAGAGCGGATCGGATTCGCAGGGAGTCCTCGCGTATTGGCCGGCGTCGTTTGCGAGACATTTCTTACGGCTTTGATCGCTCCGTGCATGATGATCCTCCAGACCAAGGCCGTGTTTGAAATTCTAGCTGGCCGGGACGCGGGCTGGCAGGTGCAGCGCCGAAGCGATGGCTACCTGGCTCGAAGCGAAATCTATCGCAAGCTCGCCGGCCCCACGCTCTGCGGATTGGCCCTGTTGCTCAGTGCCTACTCGGTCTCTCTGCCGCTGCTGCTTTGGATGTCGCCTGTCGTGCTGGGTCTTCTGCTTTCAATCCCGTTGGGTCTCATGACGTCTGCACGACTGAAGAAGCCCGGACTTTTTGCCACGCCGGAAACCAACGACCCGCCCGCTGTAGTGCTCCGTGCAAACGAACTCGCCGCATCTGAGCCAACAGCGATAGCCGGGGCCCTGCACCAGCTCAGCCAGGATCCGGAACTGCTAGGCCAGCATTTGGGATCGCTATCGCTTGCCAGGCCGCGCAAATTTGGCACTGTCGACGTGCCTTTGGCGACGGCAACCACCAAGCTCGAGGAATGCGAAAGCTTGGAGGATGCAGCCGCATGGCTCGAAAGGCCGGAATTGCGCGCCGTTCTTGGCCATCCCACGCTGCTCCAGAGGGTCCTTGAGATGCCTCGCGCAGGTAACGATAGGGAGCCCAGTATTTGGGGTCGTCGGTAGAGTGCTCGCGCAAGCAGGACGCGCTCTGCATTGCTTCGCTGCGCAATGACCAAGCCACCGGTCGGCGTTCTGGCCGCCATCGATGGCTTCGCGGATCCGGCGGCTCCCAATGCCGGAACGGGCGGTCAGCGTTCACCCAGCCGCCGTGCCGATGGCGCGAGCCTGGTTCGTCGCGAAGGTTCACTCCAGCACCTTATTCCAGGAAGTAGACGCTCGTAACCAACACGGCGATCAGTACGGCACAACCAAGCAATGCAACGGTAAAGCAGATACGTGCTGGGATTGAATACGCGTCAAAGTGCGGCTGCTCGATCATGCCACGCCTCCTCTCACCATCTGGCGGGAGCGCGATCATTAATCTCGGCAGCCTAGCCCTGTGGAACTTCGGTTAAAAGTCAACTGTACTGACGCATCGGCCGCCTGGTGGCGGATCCCGGTTATTCGGGAAGACCTGAAGCGCGCATCGCTTCGATGAGGGGTGTTGCGAGCACCGGCACGCAGCCGATGGCGGAGCACTGACCATTGCTGCTGAAATTGGGTTGAAGTTGCATCACGCGCTCGGCGGCTGCGTTCGCATCTTCCATTCGTCCGAGTTTGGCAAGCGACGCTGCCAGAAACATGTGCGAGACGCTGAAACCTGGTTTGCTGCGAATGGCCCGTTGCGCTGCCGCCGCGGCATCTTCATAGCGTCCGCGAAGAAAATGACCCATGCAGATGCCATGCAGCGCTGCGGTAATCCACGGATCGAATGGACTAAGGCGGATACCCCGCTCGCCCCATTCGATGGCACGCTCGGCTTCCCCTCCCCAGCCCAAGATCAACGCGCCCCAGGAATAGGCCCACGCCGCCGACGGGGAAATTGCCAGGGCGGCCTCGAACGTTTCCAGAGCCAAGACACGGTCATGTTCGACGAGACCGATAGCGATTGCGGCGTAGACGAGTGCCGGGGCATCGTCGGGGCCAAGCGCCACTGCAGTATGCGCGTGCCTTATCGCGGCCGTGCGATTGCCTTCACGCCTTCCCGCTCGGAGATATAGTATTTCATTGCAAAAGGCCGTCTGGCCGTGCGCGAGCGCGTAGTTCGGCTCGAGTAGAAGTGCGCGCTCGAGAAGTGGCACTGCCTGCGACGCGCCCTCCGGCATCCCGGTATCCACCAGCGGCGTCGCACGTAACACGAGGTCGTAGGCGTCGAGATTATCAGGTCGCTTGCGCTTCGCCCGTTCAATTTCGGCCTGACGCACGCTGGGCTCGATCGCGGCGACAGTGCTCACGGTAATTTCGTCCTGCAAGGCAAAGATGTCGTCGACGGCGCGGTCGTAGCGATCTGCCCAGATATGGGCCCTGGTCTCTGCATCAATCAGCTGCGCTGTGATCCGTACGCGGTCGGCCACCCGTCGCACGCTGCCTTCCAACACGTAACGAACGCCCAGTTCGCGTCCAACCTGCCTGATGTCAACGGACCGCCCCTTATAGGTAAAGGTCGAATTGCGGGCGATCACGAACAGCCATTTGAAGCGGGACAGCGCAGTGATGATGTCCTCCACCATGCCATCGGCGAAGTACTCCTGTTCCGGGTCACCGGACATATTCTGAAACGGGAGAACCGCGATTGAAGGTTTGTCGGGCAATGACAGCAGTCGATTGCTCTCCGCAGTCGCTGGCTTCGCATTGGCAAGCTTGACTCCATATAGTCGAACCGCCCGATCGATGTTCTTCAGCGATCGTTCGCCTAGATCATCGAACTCGAATGTCGTTTTTCCCCTGACTTGTTCGAACGCACTTCCCGACAAGCACACGCCGCCCGGCGCGCACTCGTTCTCAACGCGTGCGGCCACATTCACGCCATCACCAAAGATGTCGTTTTCGTCGCTGATAATGTCGCCGATGTTGATGCCGATGCGAAAGGCAATCTGTCCTTCCCGGCCGGCCATCTTCTCTTGAACGGCCATGGCGCAAGTAACCGCGTCGACAGCGCTGGCGAATTCGACCAGGAGGCCATCGCCAGTCGTCTTGACGATCCTGCCCTTGTGCTCCGCAATGGCTGGATCGACGATTTCGCGGCGGATGACCTTAAGGGCTTCGAGCGTGCCGACCTCATCGGCGCCCATTAACCGCGAATAACCGGCAACGTCCGCTGCCAGCACCGCCGCTAATCGTCTCTCAACGCGCGCCATAGCCACCGCCACCCTGCCAGTTTGGAATTAATATAGCAGGATGAACATCTTCCGTCCCAGCCGGACGAAGGGCTGGGGTCTGGACGCCGCGCCAGGTCGGCTTCGGGGGCACGAGCGGCTATTCGCGGCCAAGCGGCGAGACGCTTGCTTGGCGCTTACGAACGCCCCTCGCTACGCCGCCTTCAACACCGGCGGCTGCGACGGCCGGATCAGCGCGAACGCCACCTGCACGATGCCGCCGGCGAGGCCCAGTGCCACGCCGATGCGCCAGGCCATGGTGTAGGAGCCGAGCGCGTCGTAGAGCAGCCCTCCACCGTACGCGCCGAGGAAACTGCCGATCTGGTGGCTCATGAAGGCGAGGCCCTGGATCATCGCCTGCCAGCGCAGGCCGAACATCTCGGCGACCGCGCCCGCGACCAGCGGGCCCACGCCCATCCACAAAAAGCCCATTATCGCGCCGAACAGCAGCGTCGAGAACGACGTCGCCGGCAGCATGAAATACCAGGCGAGCGCGAGCGAGCGCAGGATGTAGATCGCGCCCAGCAACGCCAGCTTGTTCCAGCGCTGCCCGGCCCAGCCGAAGAACAGCGAGCCCAGCACGTTGAAGCCACCGATCATGCCGAGCGTCTGCGCGCTCAGCATCGGGTCGAGGCCGCAGATCGCCAGATACGACGGCAGATGCGTGGTGAGGAACACCAGCTGCATGCCGCAGACGAGATAGGCGCAGGTCATCACCACGAAGGATGCATTGCCGAACGCGGTCCGCGCCGCGATCGCGGCGGTGGCATCATCGATTTCGTCGGCGGCTGGCTTGGGAAGCGGGATCTGGTCGACGCGCCCGGCATACCAGGCGGCGGGGATCATCAGCACCGACATGACGACGAAGCCGGCAAGGCCAATGCGCCAGCCAAAGCCCTCGTTAAGTATCTGCCCGATCGGCGCCGACAGCAGCGCGCCGAGCGAGCCCGCACCGGAGACGATGCCGAGCACGGTCGAGCGCACCGTCTCAGGCACCGCGCGTGCCGCCACCGACATCGCGATCGCAGCCGCCGTGCAGGCCAGCGAGGTGCCGATCAGAACGCCGGCGCCGATCATGATGCTGACAAGCCCGTTGGCCGTCGCCATCAGCGCAAGGCCGACGATGTACATCAGCGCGCCCACGATCATGATCGGGCGAAAGCCGTAGCGCTCGGTCATGGCGCCGGCGAGCGGCTGGAGAAAGCCCCAGGCGAGGTTTTGCACGGCCAGCGCCAGTGTGAAATCCGACACCGAGATGTGGATGTCATGCGTCAGCGGTTGCAGGAAGATGCCGAGCGACTGCCGCAGCCCCATGCTCAGCGTCAGCATGATCGAGGCGCCGATCAGGATGGGCAAGGTCGGACGCAGAACCTGCAATAGGGGCATTTTTCTTCTCCCTTTTGGGCACGGCGCGAAAGCCGCCGTCTGCTCTTGCCGTTGATTTTGGGTACACAGACCTGTGTACTTAGGCTATAAAGGGCCGATGCTGTCAAGCGAACAGGACGCGCGCTACCGCATGGCTCCCCCGCCCGCCCCACAGACGATGAAAGAGCGGATCCTCGAGACCGCCGACAAGCTGTTCTATCTGCAAGGCATTCGCGCCATCGGCGTCGACACCATCGCGGCCGAGATCGGCATCAGTAAGCGCACGCTTTACAACCACTTTCCGTCCAAGGATGCGCTGATCGCGGCTTACCTCGAGCGCCGCTTCGTAGCTCAGCGCCCCTCAGACAAGCCGCCGGCTGAGCAGATTCTTGCGACGTTCGATTCGCTGGAGCGACGCTTCGCCGCCAAGGATTTTCGCGGCTGCCCGTTCGTGAATGCGGTCGCCGAGCTCGGGCCTTCCGACCGCGCCGTGAAGAAGATCGCAATCGCCTTCAAGGAAAGCCGCCGCGTCTGGTTTCGCGATCGCCTGAACGAGCTCGGCGTTGCCGATGCCGACGCGCTCGCAACGCAGCTCGTGCTGCTCGTCGACGGCTCCATCGCCCAGGACCTCGTCCGCGACGATCCGGCGATGGCCAGGGCGGCAAAGGAAGCGGCAAAGGTGCTGCTGCGCAATGCGGGGGTGGATGTGGGGGATGGGACGAAGGCGAAGGCGGCGAAAGGACGCAAGCCCGCGCCACAATCTTGACTGTCGTCCCGGCGGAGGCCGGGACCCATAGCCACAGGCAGATGTTTGGCGAAGACTCGGAGTTACCAGTTCGCACCATAACCCCTCCCTGGGGTTATGGGTCCCGGCCTCCGCCGGGACGACACCAAGTGTGTGGGCCTGATATTCGTCCCACTAACCAATCCTAGCAGAATGCTCCTGTTTTGCCCGACGTGTCAAATGGCGCTGCCGCCAGCGCAAACCGCCCTGCTCCTCACCTAAGCCATTGATCCGGCTACCGCCGGCTACTGTGCATGGGGTTGTTTTCGCACTTTTTGTACCGGCAGCTCACGCGGCCTGCGACACCACGCGGTTGCGGCCGTCGTGCTTGGCGCGGTAGAGCGCGGTGTCGGCGCGCTTGAGGACGTCGGCGACCGCCTCGCCCTTCTGCTCCAGCGTGGTCAGGCCGATCGAGATCGTGACCTCGATACGCTTCGTCCCCTTGTGGATCGCAAACGGCTCGCCCGCGATCGAGCGGCGCAGGCGCTCGGCGACCATGCCGGCGACGTGGAGATCCGTCTCGGGCATCACGATGACGAACTCCTCGCCGCCATAGCGGCAGGCAAGGTCAATGCCGCGGATCGACTTGCGCACCCGCACCGCGAACTCGCGCAGCACGTCGTCGCCGGCGTCGTGACCGTAATTGTCGTTGATCGATTTGAAGTAGTCGATGTCCAAAATCATCAGCGCGAGCGGCTTGCCGCGGGTCGCGGCCTGCTCGGCGAGCGTCGCCAGATGACTCTCCATGTAACGGCGATTGTGCAGCCCGGTGAGCGCGTCCGTGATTGCCATCTCGATCGAGTTCTGCACGTTGTCGCGCAGGTGATCGGTGTAGCGGCGGCGGCGGATCTGGGTGCGGACGCGCGCCAGCAGCTCGGTCTTGTCGATGGGGCGCAGCAGATAGTCGTTGACGCCGATCTCGAGGCCGCGGAGCAGCCGCGTCGAGTTCTCGGGGTCGGCGATCGCCAGCATCGGCACGTGGCGCGTGCGCTCCAGCGAGCGCGCCTGGCTGCACAGCCGCAGGCCATCGAAATTGTTGAGATCGAGCGAGACGATCAAGAGGTCGTAATTGCCCTCGGCGGCATGAAACAGCGCTTCCGTCGGGTTCGGCTCGACGTCGATGGCGTGCTCGGCGGCGAGGATCGTCGCCAGCCGCTCATAGGAGGACTCGCGGTCGTCGACCAGGAGGATGCGGCCGCCCTTGCCGGTGTCGGCCACGGCGCTGCGCTCGGGCGCCTGCATGCCGATCTCGAGCGAGGTGATGGCGCGCATGCGCAGCTCGTCGGTCATCATCTTCAGCCGCGTCAGCGAGCGCACGCGCGCGATCAGCACCACGTCGGAGACAGGTTTCGTCAGGAAATCATCGGCGCCGGCTTCCAGCCCGCGGTTGCGGTCGGACGGGCTGTCGAGCGCGGTGACCATCACGACGGGAATGTGGTGGGTGGCAGGGTCCGTCTTCAGGCGGCGGCAAACTTCGAAGCCGTCCATGTCGGGCATCATCACGTCGAGCAGGATGATGTCGCATTCGGCGCGCCGGCTGATCGCCAGCGCCTCGGCGCCGTTCGCCGCGGTCATCACGTCGAAATACTCGGCGGACAGGCGGGCTTCGAGGAGCTTGACGTTGGCAGGAACGTCATCGACAACCAGGATACGCGCGGACACTTTGAACTCACTTCCTATCCGATAAAACGCCGGACCGTCTCAATGAATTTGCCGACCGAGATCGGCTTGGACAAATAGGCCTCGCAGCCGCCCTCGCGGATGCGCTCTTCGTCGCCCTTCATCGCGAAGGCAGTGACCGCGACGACGGGAATGGCGCGCAACTCCGGATCGTCCTTGATCCAGCGCGTCACCTCGAGGCCCGAGACCTGCGGCAGTTGGATATCCATCAGCACGAGGTCGGGCCGCATCTTGCGAACGAGGTCGAGCGCCTCGTAGCCGTTGCTGGTGCCGGAGGTCTGGTAACCGTGCGCCTCCAACAGGTCGCGGAAGAGCTTCATGTTGAGCTCGTTGTCTTCCACGATCAGGACGGTCTTAGCCATCCCGCCCTCCTGATTGGTCCGCAGACCCATACATGTGACGCCTCAGGCGCCGCTCGCCGGCGCTTCGAAAACTGGATTCAAACTAGCCCCAGATTCGCTCTAGTTTCGTTAAACCCGAGGGCCGACTTTCTGCGATGTGGTTTCCAGTTGCTTTCGGGGTCGCAAGACTCGAGGCGAAGACTCGGGCATGATGATTCCAAATTAGAGACCGAAAGTTAACGGAAAGGCAAACCGGCCCCGTGAAAAAGCCTGTTCACAACCCCCGCGAAGTCGCTGAAATCGTTGCGATTCAGGCCCTGTCCTTCGTCGCCGGCGAGCCCGAGCGGCTGGGCCTGTACCTGGCTGAGACAGGGGTCGGTCCGGAGACCCTGCGCAATGCCGCCTCGGACCCCAATTTCCTGCTCAGCGTGCTCGATTTCGTGCTGCGCGATGACGAGACCGTGAAGGCCTTTGCGAAGACCGCGGAACTGCATCCGACCAACGTTGCCGCAGCGCGGCAGGTGCTGGGCGACGCGCTCGGCGACCCCTCCTGGGAGCGCGACGTGCCGTGACCGAGCCCGATCCGGCCGGGCCCCGCTGCTTCTGCCGGGATTGTCTGGCCGATCTGGACATGGGCGTGCGGCGCTGTTCCGCCTGCGGATCCCCTCGCCTGGTCCGTCACCGCACGCTGTCGAGCCTGACCATCGCCCATATCGACTGCGACGCCTTCTATGCGACGGTCGAGAAGCGCGACAATCCTGCTATCGCCGATAAGCCCGTCATCATCGGCGGAGGCAAGCGCGGCGTGGTGTCGGCTGCCTGCTACATCGCCCGCACCTATGGCGTGCGCTCGGCCATGCCGATGTTCAAGGCTCTGGAGGCCTGCCCGCACGCCACCGTGATCCCGCCCGACATGTCGAAGTACGTCCGGGTCGGCCGCGAGGTGCGCCAGGCCATGCAGGCGCTGACGCCGCTGGTCGAGCCGCTCTCGATCGACGAGGCCTTCCTCGACCTCTCCGGCACCGAGCGCGTCCACGGCATGATCCCGGCAAAGGTGCTGGCGCGCTTTGCCCACGAGGTCGAGCGCGACATCGGCATCACCGTCTCGGTCGGCCTGTCCTGCAACAAGTTTTTGGCCAAGATCGCCTCCGACCTCGACAAGCCGCGCGGCTTTGCCGCGCTCGACCAGGACGAAGCGCGTTTGATGCTGTCGGAGAAGCCGGTCGGCTTCATTTTCGGCGTCGGACCGGCCACGCAGGAACGCCTGGTGCAGCGCGGCTTCCGCATCATCGCCGATCTGCAGAAGGCCGACGAGATCGAGATGATGCGGCAGTTTCCGAGCGACGGCCGCCGGCTGTGGCGGCTTGCGCGCGGCATCGACGACCGCCGCGTCGAGCCTGATCGCGGCGCTAAGACGATTTCCAGCGAGACCACGTTCGAGAGCGACATCCGCGATTTCGCGACGCTGGAGAAAATTTTGTGGCGGCTATGCGAGAAGACGTCGTCGCGTCTCAAGAGCAGCGAGCTCGCAGGCTCGACCGTCACGCTGAAGCTGAAGACCGCCGATTTCCGCCAGCGCACGCGCTCGCAGTCGATCGCCGCCCCGACACAGCTCGCCGCAAAGATCTTCTCAATCTGCCGCGAGATGCTGGCAAAAGAGATCGACGGCACCGCCTTCCGCCTGATGGGCGCCGGCGTCAGCGCGCTGCGCGACGGCTCGGTCTCCGACGACACCGACATGCTCGACCGCCGCGCCGCGCATGCCGAGCGCGCGGTGGACAGTCTGCGCAAGAAGTTCGGCAGCGCTGCGGTGATCCGCGGCATTGCGTATGAGGGGCCGGAGAAGGCGCAGGAGTGATCGAGACCTGCTCAACTCAGTCGCGTTCGAAGATCCGTGCACCCGGATAGGCGCGCCGGGCATACTGAACGACCAACTGCCGATCCTGAGTTTCCAGGAACGGCGTTCGGATCTGACAAGACCCGACGATGAGGTGCCACAAGCCGTTGAGCTTTCGAATGACGACGTTCATTTGAGCCTCCTCGCAGTGACCCGAGTGGACTCAAATTGTAAGAATCTCCCGCCGTCGCTCAATTCTACCAGCGTAAGGTCAGCGCATGAGAAGGATTAGAGGAGATATACAAAGGTATGTTGACCATGGCTCCAGCAGCCTCTGTCGCCGACAGCTTCGCAAGGACGCAAACGATCTTACTAGTTCGGGGGCTGGCACCGTGACAGGCGAACGCGATCTCGACGCGCTACTGAGTAACATGAAGCCGGAGATCCTGGACGGCACCTTCGTGTTTTGCACGCTTGCGCCGAGCGCGAGCATTCCAGCCACCATCAGCCCGATCCTGACGTTCCGCGAACGCGAAGGAATGACACTCGTGATCCCTCGCGAAGAGGCCGAAGCGGCAGGCCTACGCTACGAGTTCGCCTCGCGCCTGATCACCCTGACGGTTCATTCGTCGCTGGACGCGGTCGGATTCCTGGCTGCGATCACAGCCCATCTCGCCGCAGCTGGCATCAGCGTGAATGCCGTTTCGGCCTTCCATCACGATCACCTCTTCGTGCCTATCGACAAGGCCGAGGAAGCGATGGCTGTTCTACAGAAGATGTCTGGCGCGAGACACTCGTAGCCCGGATGGAGCGGAGCGCAATCCGGGGCAGTGCATCCTAAGCAGCAGACTACCCGGATTACGCTTCGCTCCACCCGGGCTTGTATGGGACTCTGGTTGTCAAGGGATTGTTTGATTCAGAGCATGGCTTCGCCTTGAGATGTTCGGTTGGCGCGATGCGGCCGTGATGATCCTTTTGTCCCAATGGAGAGTCGTTGCGCCGGACGCAGTCGCGGTCAAGGCTGGCCGGAGGCCACCGCCGGAGGCGGCGCGAAGCGGCCTTGACGGCGGCGAGGACGGCGCGA
>NZ_PSRT01000052.1 GCF_004212635.1 Bradyrhizobium genosp. SA-3
GCACGCCCGGATCGCCACTACCATTGAGCAGCATCTTCCGGAGACGGTGCAGACACAGCCGGAGCTTCTTGCCCACCATTACATGGAAGCGGGGCTGGCTGAACCGGCAATTGACTATTGGCTGAAGGCCGGACAAGCAGAGATCGCCCGCTCGGCCACAGCAGAAGCGATCACGCAACTGACCAAAGGTCTGGAGCTGATCTCTGCTCTCTCCGACGACGCCGCAAGATGGCGGCGGGAACTCGAACTGCAAGTCGCCCTCGGTGTCGCCCTGATGGCTGCGAGGGGCTGGGCCGCACCGGAGGTCGGGCGGGCTAACGCGCGGGCCCGAGACTTATGCGAGCGCCTCGGCGACACGTCGCGGCTTTTCCCTGTTCTCTATGGGGAGTGGGTTTTTCACGTCGTGAGGGCAGAACTCGAGGCTGGTCGAAGTGCAGGCGAAGATTTACTCCGCCGCGCTCAGGAACAGAACGATGCTGCCGCCGAAGCCATCGGCAACCGCATCGTCGGAACCGCTGAATTGCTTCGCGGCGAGTTAGTGGCTGCGCGCGCCCATCTAGAGCGCACGCTCGCTCTCTATGATCGGGCCGCCCATCGGTCGCTTGCCTTCCTGTTCGCACAGGATCCAAGTGTTGCAGGACTGTCCGTTCTATCCTGGGGACTGTTCGCCCTTGGCTATCCCGAGCAGGCCCAGGCGAGGAGCGAAGAGGCATTGAGAGACGCGACGGAATTATCCCACCGCAACACCCTCGGCTATGCACTGCTTTACGCCTGCATCCTATCGCAGCTCCGCCAGAACCACGACGAGGCCCGAGATCGGGCGAATGCGCTGATCGCGCTTGCAGCCGAGCAGGATTCCCCACATTTCCTCGGAGCCGGCATCATCATTCGCGGCTGGACACTGGCCGAGGCTGGGGATTTTGCTGCTGGTATTGCGCGGATCCGGGAAGGACTAACGATGTGGCAGGATACCGGAGCGGGCTTCCTGGTACCCTATTTCCGAAGCCTGCTTGCTGAGGTCCACGGTCGGTCCGGCGCCGTGAACGAGGGCTTGGATCTCATTACCGAAGCGATCGACCGCGTGGAAAAAACCGGCGAGCGGTGGTTCGAGGCCGAGCTCCATCGGATAAGGGGCGAATTGATGCTGTGGCTGCCGAGGCCCGACCCAACCGGCGCGGAAGCACAGTTCGCGCATGCGGTTGCAACCGCGCACCAGCAAGGCGCCAAGCTCTGGGAGTTGCGCGCTGCGACATGCCTTGCACGACTTTGGATAGAACAGCGCCGGCGCGGCGAGGCTCACGATCTGCTTAGTCTGCTCTATGGCCAGTTCGCTGAGGGTTTTGAGACACCAGATCTTCGGGCTGCCAGAGCAGTACTTCAAGAGATCACTGCCAGCTCCGAGAAGAACCCGATCCCAGGTCCCAGCAGTTGAGTCTGCAACGAGCATCGCAGCTCCCTGGTCAAGTCGGCCGCGCGAGAGACCACGTCCTAGTTGATCGTCAAACTCCACACAGCTGCAGGCAGAATTTCGGAACGCGGAGAACGCCTCGGCGTTCGCGACTCGTGAGTAGGGCAGGTTTGCCCGCCCGCGTCGGCGTCCGACGCCAGCGGCGGGCTCTCGCGAGTTGCGTCAGTGGCGAAGCGTACCAAGGCACCTCCGGCCAAAGTGCCGGAAGCAGCCCCCATGCCGGGCTTCATCAGCCCGCAGCTGGCGATCCCGAAGATGAAGCCGCCTTCGGGGGCTCAGTGGATTCACGAGATCAAATACGACGGTTACCGCATCCAGCTCCGCATCGACGGCGACGACCGCAGAGCCTTGACGCGCACCGGCCTGGACTGGACGAACAAGTTTTCCACCATTGCGGGCGCCTTCGACATCGCGGGACAGGCGATCGTGGATGGCGAGGTCGTTGTCATCCATGAGGATCGTCCCAGCTTCGCCGAGCTGCAGGCCGATCTCGCAACGGGCGATCAGGATCGCCTGTTGTACTTCGCCTTCGATCTGCTGTGGCTCGATGGCGAAGACCTTCGGAATTTGTCCCAGCTTGCCCGCAAAGAGCTGCTGAAGGAGCTGATTGAGGGTCACAAGCTGGAGAAGCCGATCGTCTACAGCGAGCACCATGTCGGAGACGGACAGGCGTTGTTCGAGGCTGCCAGCAAGCTCAACTACGAAGGCATCATCTCGAAGCGGGTTGATGCGCCGTACCGGTCGGACCGGGTCGAAGCCTGGCAGAAGATCAAGACTGTCCAGCGCGAGAAATTTCCCGTGGTCGGATTCGTCAAAGACCCCTCCGGCGTCGCGGCGCTATACCTCGGCAAGCAGGAGGGCAAAGAGCTGCGCTACATGGGAAAGGTCGGGACCGGCTGGTCTCGAACGAAGTCCGCGGAGATCCGCAAGGCACTGGAGACCGTCGTCAGCCCCAAAACCAAGCTCACCAAGCCCATCAGGAAGCCGAAGGCCACCTGGGTCGAGCCAAAATTCTACGCTGACGTGGAGTACCGCGACATCACCTCCGAAGGGTTGTTGCGGGCAAGCTCATTCAAGGGGCTGAGCAAAGGAACGCGCCGTTCCTAGCTGCGTTTTAGCTTCCACAGTATGCGTGGAGTACCGGCCGTGAAACCGGATCGCGTGAGGGCAGCCGTCAAACAGGCCCAGGCCATTCTGGCGAGCTATGTCGAGCCGGGGTCGCGCGACGGCAACAAGACAATCAATGATCTGCTGGATGTTCTCGATGACGAAGAGCTGATCGAGGCCATGGAGAGGGAAGATGCGCAAGGCACTGGCAGAACTGAGTGAGGACGAACGTGACGTGTTGCTTTATCTGGCCGACCTCGGCACTGCAGCATGTCTCTCGGGCCTGATCGTCAGCATCCTCAAGCTCATAGGCGATCTGTTCTGACAAAGCCCGACTGCCCGATCTGGCTTGGCATCGGCTTTGTGTGCGAGAGCCATCCCGGTCGCGCTTGGAGTTTTTTCGGAGGCCTCTAATAGTGGTCGCTGGCTAACAAGCGGGAGCCGGCCGGACTTGCACCGTGCTCGTCGACCTCATGGGTTCGAGCAAGTCGGCGTGGGGCCACCACGGGAAAGTCCGCTAGCGAACAACGCCTGCCGCATCGTCGTCCTCGTTCGGCAAGAGCCAATCGATCGCAAGCAGGCTGGCCTCAAGTAGAACGAAGGCAACAATGCCGCCGAGCAGTCCGAAGAACACAATCGAGAAGGTCGCGAGCATAATCGCGCAGAAGACGTCGGCCAGCACCTTGTAAGTGCGTTGTGCCTGGTCCTGCTTGGATGTGAAGTACGGCATCCGGGCTCCTCCAGCATTTGGGTCAGCCTAGTCAAAACGAGCAGCGATCGTCCGTTCCCTATGGAAGGCAGGGCTACCCGCGCACTCGCACGCGTGCATCTGGGCGGCCCCGGCTTTCCGCAATCATAGGGGTCACTCGTCCAGCCCGGCCTTTTGCCGCATCTTGTCGATCAACTCCGACGCCTCGGCCTTGGTCAGTTCTTGCTCGGGCAGGTTCTGATGCGCCTGCTCGGCGAGGGTCTTGAGGTAGGATTCCTGGGCTCCGGTCATCGGGTCGTCTCCGGACACCCAGTCTTTCGGGTCCTTCTCGGTATTGTCTGCCATCACAATTCTCCTTCTCCGTCCAACGTCGGACTGGACTCTTCGTTCCGTTTTTGTTCTCATGGACCATATTCAAAATCGCGGGGCTGAACATGCCGGACCTGGACGTTGTCAGGCGGGAGATCGAACGGATGCGCATCCGGATGGGAAGGCAGAGGAAGGAGATCCTCCAATTGCAGCGGGCGGGTGTCGGGACGCCTCGGCCGAAGCGCTGCTGTCGCGGATGGAGGCAAAGATTGAAAGTCTTTGCGCGCAGCGCGACGCGCTGAAGAGCGCGCAGCCGCGCCAGACCAAGGGCAGGGTGCTCGGCGGGAGGACATGGTGAGCAGGCGTTGGTTCGACGATGAGAGAGAGCTATCGCCCTTCCTGACCGCGCTCGAGGACGTTCGCCGAAGAGCGACGCGGGAAGGGTGGTGCTATGCCCATGTCCAGGCCATCATCGTGGCCATCGACCAGTACGCGGAAGCTGCGACCGGTAATCGCGAGTATTTCCTGAACAAGCCGGTTTCAATTGGTGAGAGCCGGAAGGCCGGGGACGTTCGGTGAGGGCGGTGACCCCGAGGCTGTTGCTCTTGCATCGCATCGGGGCGCATGGCTGGCTTCGACGCTCACGGTCGAAGTACGACGTGCAGTCGATTTGCACGGTTCGAAATGACGGTGCTCTCAATCATGTTGTTCGCCAGGCATGACCACGGTCGCAAGGTAGCAGAGCGGCCATAGCGAACGAATGAGTGCACCGTCACCGAAAACCGGCAGGCCCTCCCGCGACGACTAAGGTTGTTGTCTAAGCATGATCTTTTCGGAAAACCGCTTCGCGCTTTGCGCTAACGCGGCCCTTCGGGTCCGGATCATGCTTTAATTCGTCGGAAGTCCGTGGCGTGCAAAGCAGGACCGAACCTTGCCGGCCGGACCGGCGGGGACCCGATAAGCGTGCCAATCTTCCTGCGTGTATCCGACGGCGCGCAGGCATGCCGTCATTGCACTGTCCCTGCGCTTGGACTCGGCGACGCTGGTGCCGTCGCGTTGTGCCTGACAGACGGGGTCGTGATTGCAGTTGATGCGGGCCTGGGCGGAATTGGCGAAGCTCAAGGCAGCTAATGAGATCAAGCAAAGGGAGATGGATTTCACGGTAATTTCCTTCGAATATGCGTGTGGTTAGTTGGATTTGCAGACGAAAGGCGTGCCGTTCGAGGTGCGTCCGGTGACCGTCTTGCCCTTTTTGGTCACGGGGTAATTGTTGCCGCGGTCATAGGGGGAGAGGTGGATATAGGCGGTCGCTCCACCGTCGTAGTTGCCGGTGATCATGTTCTTCGCGGAGCAGGTCCAATCCGCAGCGTTCGCTTCACCGCCCAGGGCGAACGAAGTCAGCAATAGCATTCCCAAAAGTCGCATTCGAAATTCCCCAATTTAAAAGTGGCGGTACAATAAGCGAGGCGAACAAAACGACAAGTAGTTGGCGGGACCTACTTAACGTTCTGGTTAGCGAATAGCAGAACGGCCGCTCTACTGCGGGACGGCGGTTGAACCCCGCCGAAGACGGGCACGACCAATTATTATGCTTCAAAGCCTGCTCAGCGCGATCGTGGATCTGATCCTGTCTGCCGCATGGAGCGCCATCGTCAGATTCTTCGGTCTGGAAAACCTCGTCGAAATCGTGACGGCGGTCTTCGGGCTTGGCTGTATCGTGATTGGCTTCACGGTGTTCTTGCTGGGCGGCCAGTGAACGTGGGAAGGCTCGCTCGCGTCGTCGCGACAGGCGCTGAAATATGTGCTGGTTGCAGCCATCGCGATCCTCATGGTGCTGGGATCATGGCTCCCGCTCCGGATCTTCAACCGGCTCCGCGGATAACTTCCCGAAGTACCTTCCGGCTCGTGATGAAGCTGGCTTCGCTCGTTCGCCTGTAGCCCATCCTTCGAGACGCCCGCCTATGGCGGGCCCTCAGGATGAGGTCGCGTGTCGCGGTCGAGATATCAGAGCCTCGTGGTGAGGAGCCCGCCGAAGCGGGCGCCTCCGGACGATGCTTTGCATCGCCGGGCGAAGCATGCAGGCCGCGCCGTCTGCAATCAGGCTGCGATCCGTTGCTCGACAGGTACCGTCAGGTATTTGAGCACTTCTGCGTGCTCGAGGTCAGGGACCGCGATGGCCGTGTGGCTGTACATCGCATGGCTCCGCGAGTTTGCGATCTTGTCCAGGATCTCTTTGCCTTTGATGACGTGGAGGCCCATGCCGTCACCAGAGGGGAAGATCGCGAGCACGACGTCATAAGCTGCGATGACGGCTCGCAGCGCTTCGGCCTTGTCCTCGGCGATATCGACAAAAACGCGCACATCAGCCGCGAGTTCACGCAGCTCGTTAAAATCCAGCACTGTGAGGATACTCCAACGCAACGATACTGATGCGAGATTGGAGGCGTTAGGTTACCGAAGTCTCAACAAGGCGTGCCGAGCCACAAGTTTCACGACGAGGTGACTCATAATGCTCGCTAGCGCTTGGCTTCCTCTTTGCGAAGCCGGGCCTCCGCGGCCTCGTCCACGAGGTTCAAGGCGAGGCCGTCGTAGCTCAGCTTGAGCTCACGGCCGACGATCCATATCCATGCCGTGCCGGCCTTGATCGGCTGGGCGTTGAACTGGTCGGAGATCGATTTGACGGCGGCGTCCTGCGGTCCCGGATTGTTCAACTCCGCATGGACACGCCAGATCGGGTGCTTGGCGTCAACGTCGTCACTATCGACCGTGACCTTGGCGCCATTGATCTCGCATTCGAGGGTGTACGAGCCCCGGATCTGGCGGCAGAGGTAGCGACGTTGACTGACGAGCTTGCTGGTTTCGTCGAACGTCATCCCGGGCGAGAAGCCGAAGATGTCGGACTTCTTCACGAGGGCCAGGGATGCAGGCTTCAAGAAGCTCGGCTGGATGGCGACGAGGGCGGCGATCGCAACAACGATCAAGCCGGCGATGACGATGGCGACTTTCATTCGTCCCCCACGAGAAACCTTTCGACCATATAGCAGCCGCGGCGTTCTACCAGGCATCCCAAAAGCGAAAACCCCGCCTGGGGGAAGCGGGGCTTTCTGGTGGGGTGAAGCTTTAGGGACTTCAGTAAGTAAGACGCGCCAGGGGGCAAATGGTTCAAAAAGAATCGGCAAATGCTGCAACATCTTTCACAGGAAGTCTGGAACCTCGGAGAACCCCTGCTTGCGTTTTGGGCCTCGATAGGCTCTAAGCCCGGTCACTTCATGACCTCTGGCATGAATCAGAAGCGCGCCTCCGCGGTCCGGCCGCGTTCACAGCAGAGTTTACGCGCGACGCATCCCTTCAAAGGAATTCAGAACATGGCGAAGATGACGAAGACCCAATTGATCGATGCAATTGCGGAAGGCACGCAGCTGTCGAAGAACGACGTGAAGTCGGTGATCGAATACATGGCGACGGTCGGCTACAAGGAGCTCAACGAGTCCGGCGAGTTCGTCATTCCCGGCTTCGTCAAGATGTCGGTGGTGAACAAGCCCGCGACCGAAGCCCGGATGGGCATCAATCCCTTCACCAAGGAGCCGATGCAGTTTGCGGCCAAGCCGGCGAGCAAGTCGGTCAAGGCCTCGCCGCTGAAGGTGGCCAAGGACGCCGTCTAAGGCGCCGGCGATGCCGGGGCGGCTTCGCGCAGCATCGCAACGGATCAGCGGCTGAAGATGAAGTGGTGCTCGGCGACGGCAATGCCGAACATCGCCACGACGATCAGGAGAAACCACAGGGCCCGCCGGCCGTTGCGCTGCCGCGCAACCGCGGCTGACAAGAAAAACCCCGCGCTTTCGCACGGGGCTCTCTTGGCTGACGGCGTTGGGATTTCAGCGCCTGGCCGCCAACCGTGTTCGTAACGTAAGGTTGAAAATCCAAAAAGCAACAGCGCCGCGATGACGGAGTATGTTCGTCAGGCGGCGCTGCCGTATGACTGGGCCCTGAAATCCCCAGCCTCCGTAGGTGCGCGGAGCGCGGAAAAGGTTCAAGCCGCCGGGCCCTGTGGAATTTCGGGAAGGGGCTGGACTTTCTGTTCTCATTTTGTTCTAGTTAGTCATCTTCTCTTGGAGGTGATTCATGACCGTCGAGAAACAGCGCGAAGTGATCAGGCTCTGGAACGAGCTCAGGAAGCTCGAGGGTCCGGCCGCAGAAGAGCTGCGCATCCAGATCCTGGAATGCTTTTCGGAGAAGGGCAAAGCGAAGCGGGCGGCGTGAGTGGGATCGGCGGGCGTCGACGCTGATGCCTTTGAAGCGAACGTGTGACGGAAAGCGTTCGCGCAGCATGCGCCAAGCCGATGACGGCGAACTCGCCTAACAGTTTTCGGTGCGAGCCGTGCCGCGAGATCGTCATCGTGTTCGCAGTCGTCTCGAAATTCTTGCCGCCGAAAATTTTGCTGCCGAAGAGTCGTGTACCGAGGGTGACGGCACGCGCTTTCATCGATCGTTAGGATTCGCATCCCTCTGATTTTTTCGACTCCGATTCCTTCTTTGCGAACGAAATGGAGTCGGATGCAGAACAAGCCGTGGCTTCTGTGTCGATGCGGGACACGTCGGTCACGGCTGGCTTTCGTAGGCAGTCGTTTGTTGCGAACGCGACTCGCGGCTGCGCCAAGACAAACTGTCGTTGCCGCAGCGATCGACCTCAGGTGATCGGGCGCTCGCCGCGCGCGTTCACACCACTTGTTAAGAGTTGCTCCGCGCCGATTTCTTCGATTCCGATTCGTTCTTCGCGAACGAAAGGGAGTCGAAACTGGAACAAAGGCGGTCGGGCGCGGCGCGCCGAGGGCCCCGCGCAACGCCTAACGAGACCTTCCGCGAAAGCAGATAACCCTATTCGGTTAGGTTAAAAGCCCAATCGCATTGCGCTTGCCGCTAGTTGGGATAGGTGTCTGGCAACGACAATCAAGAAGCGATTTTGCAAGAAACGATTTGCAAGAAACGACCTTGCCAAGAAGCATTTTTATCATGACGCCATTTTCAGAGCCGTCCTTTCATCAAGGCGATCGCCACACCTACCGGCGCGTCGCCATCGTCGGCACGCTCTTCTGTCTCGCTTTCGTGGTGATCAGCTTTTCGCTGCGGCCGCAGGCCGAGGACACGCGTGTCGCGGTCAAGGCCGATAGGCTGGTGCGCACGGCAGGGCAGGCGCCACACGCGAACTAGCGCTTCTCGCCGTACATCCGGTCGTTGGCGGACGTATCCCGGAACGTGCCGCCGCGCGTTGCGAGCGCCACGAAACCGGCATAGCCGGACAGGTTGAGCAGGACTTCGAGCCACGCGGGCATGTCGGGCCTCTTCTGCCTGAAGACGACCTCAACGTGTGCGCGAAAATCTTGTTCCGCGCTCACAAAAAGAAACGTCGTTCGGAGCCGCGACAAAGGATCGAGGTGCCGGCCGAAAAGGCCGCCAACGCTGGCAACCGCTATGGTCTGCTGCCATCTCCCCCGCAAAACAAAAAAAACCCCGCCAGCACCGCGGAGGATGCTGACGAGGTCTTCGTGCTGTCGCCTCTACCCGGATGGCGGAGGCTTCCGCACTTGCAATATCAATCCGCGCGGCGAGCGTTCGTTCCCGCCGGTTCACTGTTTTTATGACTGCCTTCGGTTCCGCGCTACGCGCAACCATCGCAGGCCCTCGCCGTTATCCGCGAGACGCGCGAAGGAGGATAATCATGAAGAAGACACTGGCAGTTCTGGCCACCGTCGCAGCCGTCGGCGTAACCGCGGTTGCGGCGCCTGCGCCAGCCGAGGCGCGCGGCCGCGGCATCGGTCCGGGCCTCGCATTCGGCCTTGCCGCCGGCGCGATCACGGCGGGCGCGGTCGCAGCATCGCATCCCTACGGCTATTACGGGCCAGGCTACGGCTATTATGACGGCCCGGGCTACTATTACGGACCGGGTCCCTATGCCTATTACGGCGGCGGACCGTACTACCGGCACCACCACTGGCGCCACTGGTAGCGACTTAGAAGCGAAAAGCCCGGAGCGAGGCTCCGGGCTTTTTTCGTTCGTGTGCGCGTGACGTTACGCCCTACGGCCAGAGCGAGGGGCGTTCGACCTTGCGCGCATTCTCGAGCGTCGACACGAAATATTCCTCGCGCTCGCGCTTGAACTTCTCCTGGGTGGCGCGGAAGGCGGCAACACGGGTGGCGATCTCCTCGCGTTCGCGAGCCTTGCGTTCTTCATCTTCGGTCATATCCATCCCCTCTGTTCGCACCTGTTTCCACTGACCTCGAGCACTGCCGCCGCATCGCCCTGCGAGTCGGATTCGATACATCCATTGGGGCTCCCGAATGGGGCGTCAATGGGGAGGAGGCATTGCAGGATTGTGATATGCGATGGGCGGCAGGAATTGCCGAGTCTGTTTTCTCCTCGCTCTTTTCGTCACGGTGGATAAGAGCGTCAATAATCTTGCCGCTTGTGTCAATGCAGAGAGCGCAAAACACATCGGGAGCAGCGCGTGATAGCATCGGATCTCCGCAGCGGCGTTGAACGGCTCGGCGACATGATCGCCGAGGCGAAGCGAATCGTGCCGTTCACCGGCGCCGGCATCTCGACCGAGTGCGGCATCCCCGACTTCCGCTCGCCGGGCGGAATCTGGACACGCAACCGTCCGATCCCGTTCGATGAGTTCGTGGCGAGCCAGGAGGCGCGTGACGAATCCTGGCGCCGGCGCTTTGCGATGGAGGAGGTGCTCGCGGCGGCAAAGCCGGGCCGCGGCCACCGCGCTCTGGCTTCGCTCTACCGCGCCGGCAAGGTTCCCGCCGTCATCACCCAGAACATCGACAATCTGCACCAGGCCTCGGGGCTGGCCGCCGAGCACGTGATTGAACTTCACGGAAATACCACTTATGCGCGATGTATCGGGTGCGGGCAGGCCTATCAGCTCGGCTGGGTGAAGCGCCGTTTCGACGCGGAGGGCACCGCGCCCAATTGCACCATGTGCGACGAGCCGGTGAAGACCGCCACGATCTCGTTCGGCCAGATGATGCCCGAAGATGAAATGCAGCGCGCAGCTGCGCTGTCGCAGACCTGCGACCTCTTCATCGCGATCGGTTCCTCGCTGGTGGTGTGGCCGGCGGCGGGCTTTCCGATGATGGCGAAGAACGCCGGCGCACGTCTGGTGATCATCAATCGCGAGCCCACCGAGCAGGACGACATCGCCGACCTCGTGATCCATCACGACATCGGCGAAACGCTCGGGCCCTTTGCCGGCAATTGAGGCATCAATTTGATTCGCGGCTGTGCAAGCTGTTCATAGGTTCCGGCGAATCTCTTTTTTGTCTATGCCTCGCAACCGGGAGTGTTATCTTTTGAGTCGAAAGATTCGCGTCGCGTCGAATTGAGAACATTCTCTTAAGACGCGTGATTCGAGCACCGCCAAAGTGGCGGGTTGCATGGCAGTGTGGGGTCCGGGGTTATGGGGTCGTCGGACGGATTTGAGTCCAAGAAGGTCGGAGTTCCCGTGGGCGAGCACGGCAGCGGTCGCGACAGCGCGCTCAGCCCCTTCACCGGACTGGGTGAGGGCAGCGCCAACCTCGTCGAGGTTCACGGCGTCATCAAATGGTTCGACGCCTCAAAGGGCTACGGCTTCATCGTGCCCGACAATGGCTGGCCCGACGTGCTCCTGCACGTCACCGTGCTCAGGCGTGACGGCTTCCAGACCGCTTACGAGGGCGCCCGCATCGTCGTCGAGTGCATCCAGCGCGCCAAAGGCTATCAGGCATTCCGCGTGGTCTCGATGGACGAATCCACCGCGATCCATCCGGCGCAGATGCTGCCGCCGCGCACCCACGTCACGGTCACCCCGACCAGCGGCCTGGAGCGGGCCCAGGTCAAATGGTTCAACCGGCTGCGCGGCTTCGGCTTCCTGACCTGCGGCGAAGGCACGCCCGACATCTTCGTGCACATGGAGACACTGCGCCGCTTCGGCATGACCGAGCTGCGCCCCGGCCAATATGTGCTGGTCCGGTTCGGGCCCGGCTCCAAGGGCATGATGGCGGCGGAGATCCATCCCGAGACTGGGTCGCCGGGCTTGCAGTCCCACTAAGGCACCCCATTCCCGCAATCGTGAGCAGAGGCGCGCCGGCCAGCCGGCGCGCCTCTGGCTTTTCCGACAACCGTTGCGTAAGGACTGTTCCAGTCCCACGCCGCGAGTCCCCCATGAATTCTGATCGAAAGGCCGTCTGGTCCGTTGCGAAGGGCTGGCTTGCCGCCATCCTCGTCGTTGCCGGCATGGCGGCCGCAATCGGATCTGTTCGCGCCGCGAGCTTCCAGCCGCTCGAGATCGTCACCAGAAACGGCGTGCAGGTGTTCTCGGTCGAGATGGCGACGACCGAGCAGGAGAAGCAGACCGGCCTGATGTATCGCAAGGAACTGGCCGACGGCAAAGGCATGCTGTTCGACTTCAATCCCGAGCAGGAAGTGTCGATGTGGATGAAGAACACCTACGTCTCGCTCGACATGATATTCATCCGCGCCGACGGCCGTATCCTGCGCATCGCCGAAAACACCGAGCCAATGTCGACCAAGATCATCTCGTCCCAGGGACCGGCCCGGGCGGTGCTGGAGGTGGTGGCGGGAACGGCGCAGAAATACGGCATCCGCCCCGGCGACCGGGTCGCCCACCCGCTGTTCGGCAGCAAATAGGCGCCCCCGAACGGCACCATTGGCGCCTTGCTGGCGCGCCGGGAAGCGTGTATCGACGGGGCTCGCCGGACATTCGGGGTATAGCGCAGCCTGGTAGCGCGGCAGTTTTGGGTACTGCAGGTCGTTGGTTCGAATCCAGCTGCCCCGACCAACTAACCCGCTGAAACTGCGGCGACATTTGTTCTCCTTTTCCATGCTGATTGCGCCCGCGCTAACCCCGGGGAAGCACCGGGGAAGCACGAGCGCAGATTTTAGGCCTTTTGGGCGGCTTTGATAGAGGCCGGCGCCAGCGATTCAGTGCAGCGTGTTCTCCATTGCCGCCTTCGCTTCCATCATCCTCAACGCCATTGGCAACGTCACAGCGGCATCGATTTCGACCCGATTGCCCGACAGGGCGCGGAATTGGCCGGCGGCTTTGCCTTTGAGAGGCGCCAGCATTGCGGCAGCGATTGCCGAGCTGACCTGACACCGGACGAGGGCGTTATTGCCTTCAATAGCCAGGATTAGGTCGGTACCGCGGCGAGCGAGCAGGGCGCCGAGATCAGTCGAATGGGTCGAGGTGCGGAGGGCGGTGGAGTTGCGCATAGTGTTTTGCCTTTCGAGCAAGATGCGAGTCCAGGGGCGAAATGACCGACACTAGGCGGCCCCGCGCACCTTTGGGCGTGCGCCTTGGACATACGCGCGCGGCCCCTGGACAAGATTTGTGATTGCCGCTCACCGGATTGGCTCTCGGCTAGTGTCTCGGGCTTTCGACCCGGGACCAGAATGCGGCATGTCGAAAAATCGACAACGAATATTTTGTCTGGAAAAGTCTAATGCGTAAAACCAGACAGCTGAGCGCTTGATCGGTTTGCGCATTCTATCGATTTCAGCGCTTTTGTCGGGTTTTCTGATCGCGCATGACCATACAACAAATGCGCGCGCGGCGCATGCATGCGCGCACTAAGACTCAAGTCACCGCAATAAGTTAGCGGCAACGACACTGGTGGCGAAGCTGATCAAGAGCGCATTTTAGGCATCTCGGCGGCGCGTTGGCTCTCGAGACTGACCATGCCCCTTGCCTGTCGATTAGAAAGTGGCGCGGGACTGCGGCCGATACCTGGCCATGCCGGCATCCACCCCTAGGGGGGAGGCGCGCGCGATCAGTCCAGAGGCCGCAATGCCGCTCTGCTAAATTTCAGATTCGCCAAAAGTCAGGGGCGACGCTCACCGAGCGTCATAGGAGGGGTCATCGAAGATGTCGCTCATCTCGATCGGCTCAACGATCTGTTTCTTGAATACTTCGAGCGCGCAAACCTTCAGAACCTTCTTGATGAGCTTGTACTTCTCCGCATAAAATTTGAGTCCACGAACGGGCCTCGTATTCTTCGGATCGCGTTGTCGCACCACGTCTTCGGTTGCCGCGGCGATATCCTGCTTCAGACTCTTGAGGCCGCTGGCGAAAGATTCATCTCGGCACGTTTTGGCGTAGTCGTCGGGATCAAGTTCGGTGATCGCACGCGGTGGAGCTCGGGGCTCATCGGCCGCAACTGGTGCTGACGTTGTTTCTGAAGGAGAGGCCTTCGCTTCCGTTCTGGTCGGCGCGGGTTCGCTTGTGTGAGTGACAGGCTCTTTCAAACGAGTAGGGTCGATCTTAGCATGCTCCAACTTGAGTGCTGCGTTATCGAGCGCCTTCTTGAATTCGGGTGAGATCTCCGCGACTGCTTCCAAAGCGCCCTTTGACCCGGCAACTGCGCCGGAGCTCGGTTGTTTTGCCGGCGGAGGAATTTGCGCCGGTGCGGCCGCAACGGTCTTCGGCGGTGCGTCGTCGCATTTCATCGGCTTGAGCTCGACACCGTTGATCTTGCCGCTGACGCCGCTGCAATCTTTCATCGGCTTGACCGGCTTTAGATTTTGGTTGCCGACCACTGCCCCTTCATTCGGGCCTGTCTGAGAAGACTTCGCTGTCGCCGCGGGCGCTCTACCGATGCGCACGGCCCGTGCGATGCCGCCGTTGGCCGTAATCGAGCCGTCGGGCTGGAGCGTGTACACCCACGAGCCCAGGCTGGTCGTGTAGGTCATATAGTTTCCCGAACAGGTCCAGGTGCCCTCAGCTTGACACGCCGCGTGCTCGCTACAGATGGCCCTTCCGTCAGCGGTAAGCGTCCCTTTATTTCCTCCGGAATGCCGCCATTCACCTACGAATTTGGAGGCGCAGCTTGCTGGCGGAGCGGCAAACGCCGGTGTCACAAAAACAGCTGCCGCGAAAGGCAGGCAAAGCAAAAAACGCATTGAAATCCCCCGAGTCAATACGATCGGACGTTATCGGCAGTCAGACGCCCCTTCAAGAACCTCGAATAATTGCCAGCCGTACCTATCCACCAAGAAACTACCCAGTTGGAGCTAACCAAAGCGACTGGCACCCAAATCTGTAGACGGCCTGGCAGGAGTATCGCCGTAACTTTTTGCTCACTTCATTCCTCTAAAGTTATCTCACGGACGCAACGCCGCTTCGCCGACGGCACCCACCGCGCAATCCCGCGCATTTCCTCTCACCCCGTCGGCGATAGATGTCATCAACGCCCTACGACCGTCAGACGTCCTTTGCACTTTTCAGCGCCGAGAATCCATCAAAGCCTCATCCGGGAAACACGCTCGACGCCGAGTTCAACGCCGTCAAGCTGGCGATGGACGACACCCAACAGAACCTGGCCCTCATCCAGGACGACGACGGCGCGCTGAAGCGCGGCTCGGTCGGCCGGGCGCAGTTCGACAGCAGCGTCAGCATCGGTTTCGCCGCACCGTCGCAGTGGGCGAGTGGGGTCCTCTACACCGCCGAAGTCAACACTGTCTTCCACAACTCGATTTTCTACATCGCGAATACGACCCACACCTCTGGCGTCAGCTTTGACGCCTCGAAGTGGGACGAGATCGCCGATTTCACCGCCGCGGTCGCGATCACCGACGGCTCGATCACGTCCTCCAAGCTGGCTGACGGCGCAGTCGCCGCGAACAAGTTGGCCGACGGTGTTGTCTCGAACTCGAAAATTGCAACGGGCGCAGTCACGACCACAAAGATCGCCGACTCGAATGTCACGACGCCGAAAGTGGCTGACGGTGCGATTACGTTGTCGAAGCTGGAGCCGAGCATCGCCATGCCCGCAGGCCTCGGTCCGCTGCCGTGGTCGGGCGCAACGCTCCCGGCGGGATGGGACTGGGCCGACGGTGGCGTGCTCCTTTCGGATACGCCGTACCCCGCGCTTCGTGCCCGATATGTCACTGACGGCTTCCCCTTCGGTCAGGACGGCTCCGGCAATCCGAAGAAGCCCGACATGCGTGGGCGCGTTCCGGCTGGCGTGGACACCATGAACGGTTCTGCCGCGGGGCGGCTCACGGACGCCACGTCGGGCTTTGGTGACGCCCTTGGCGAAACAGGCGGCTCCCAGTCGGTCATCCTGACGTCCGCGCAGATGCCGTCGCACGCGCACAGCGTCACAGATCCTGGTCACACGCACACCTTCAACAACAACCCGGTCGTGACGGGCACAAATAGTATCCAGACGACGAGCGGCAATACCTACATTATTCCGGGAAGCCCTCAGACATCGACCATTGTTGCAAACACCACTGGCATTTCGATTCAATCCACGGGTGGCGGTGGCGCGCACAACAACGTCCAGCCCACGATCGTGCTCAATTACATCATCAAGGCGCACTAACGATGCCGCAGCTAATCGAGTTCGAAGGCCAACGGCATGAATTCCCCGACGACTTCACGCCGGCGGATATTCAGCGTGCGTTGAGCAGTTATTCTCGGCCTGCGAACCGAGTGCAAAGGCCCGACGGAGCGCACGTCGAGTTTCCGGCCGGTACCTCCAACGAGGAGATGACTACAGCCCTCCGAAAGCATTATGGCGAACCGGGGCAGCCGACCATTCCTCCGCTTCCGCCTGGCTACACGCTCGATCGTCCCGTCACAGATCCAGCGCTCATTGCGCAGCTTGAAGGCACGCCGCTGGGTGCCAAACGTGGAATGTTCGACGATCTCATTCCAAAAGGACGCACCTTCGATTTCACTTCGCCGGACGGGAAGGTCTACACCGTCACCGGCCCGGAGGGCGCAACGGTTCAGCAAGCTTGGGAGATCTTGCAGCGGCAGTTGAACACCCAGCCGGCCGCTAAGCCGCCGTTCGATCCGACACAGCCGTATCAGGTCGTGGCCGACAAGCCACCTTTCGATCCGACCAAACCGTTTCAAGCAGGCTCGGCCCCTCCGAAGCTCGTCCCGGTGGATCATGATCCGTTTGCGTCGGCGGCTGGTGTGCGGCCGAATCCGTTTGATAGATTTGATCCACAGCCGGGCGCGCAGAACGCCGCGCAGCAAGGCCGTCTCTACGTCACCCCCGAAGCGCCGAAGCCGATCGAGCGCCCGGCGTCGATCCTGCCGAGCAGCGTAGGCGGCGCGGTGCGCGACTTCCAGGTCGGCGCCCAAGGCGTCGGCAAGGGGCTCACTGACATCATCACTGGCCCGTTCGACCTCGTGGCGGGTGCGCAGAACGCCGCTGTCGGCGGCATCAACAAACTGCTCGGCACGGACATCCCGATGGCCACGCCGGCGTCCAAGCTGGTCGAGAAAGGCGCCGACGCAATTGGTGTTCCGGGTATCGACCCTGCCACGATGTCGCGAAGCGAGAAGCTATTCTACGACGTCAACCGGTTCGGCACGCAGGCGGTCGGCACCGGCGCCATGCTGGCGCAGCGTGCGCCGAGCGTCGCGACCGCGGCAACCCGGTCTGAGACCGTCCCGGAGCGGATCCTAGATCACATGGCACGGCCATACACGGAGGCCCCCGCCCGTACGCTGGTCGGAGATACGATAGGTGGAGCGGGCGCCGGGATCGCGGTCAACGCATCAGACAACTACGTTCCTGACGACGCAAGCGTCTTCGGCCACTACGTCGGTCACGGCCTCAAGGATGTCACGAACCTGGTCGCCCCGCTGGTCGGTGCTTCCGGCGCCAACACGTTGCAGACAGGCGTCGAGACCCCAAGATCGGCGCCGGCACGAATCATCGTCTTGCTCCACACCAGGTCTCGGAGCTTCGCCCGGCTTATCTTGACCTGAGTGCCGCGAATGCTGACATCAATACCGCGGGTCCTCGGCGGCCGTTTGATCCCGTGCTTCCGCTCGAATGCCTTGGTCGCCCGGTCTTCCATCCTTGATCGGTAGCGCGCCAGGCGCTCGGGGTAGGGATATGGAAACGGCGCGCACGCCGTCTTCAGCTTGTAATACCGCCGGGCCCAGGATTGCTGCTCTTTATCGTCGAACGGATAGAAGTGCAGGTCGACAGCGCGAGCCCATGGAGCTCCGTTGGGCATGTAGCCGGGCCTGTTCAGGTCAAAGTCCCACCAGAGTGCGTCGGAGAGTCGGACCAGTTGCTGCGGAGTGGCTAGGCGATCGACCGTCTCGGCGCAGTATCTGGGGTGTCCAGAGGGATCGCCGGCCACTGGCGCAATGATGCCGATGTCGAGAAGGCCGTCGAGCTCGTAGCCTTTAAGTTGGAGCCGCTCGAGGAGCTCCTGTTCGGCGTAGAGGGGCGGTTCAGTGGTCATCGCGTTCCGGCCCCGACGGCAACGCGCGTCCATCTGATCGGACGCTTAGCAAAGCTCGTATTGAAGTAGCCTTTTGGGGGCGTCGGCACTTCGAAAAGTTTGCAGATGCGCATGAGCACATGCTTTTTGATCCCGAGGCGTTTCGCCACTTCGGCCATCGGCGCATTCCAGACGCGCAGGCCCAGCTCAACGCGAGAGATCCCGGTGTACTTGGTGACCTCTTCGTTCTGAAGCGCGGCCAGTCGATCGATCACGAGCTGGGCGTAGGCCGCGGCGAGCATCGCCTTCTTGATCTCCGGAGGAGGTTCTTGAGGTGGCTCCAGGGCAGGGGGCGCTTCCAGTGGCCGCGGATCCTGAGCACGATCGATGGCGCGATCGTGCGGCAGAGGGGGCGGAAATGGGTTATCGGGAATGCCGGTGAATGGCTTTGCGGCGTTGAGGACTTCCTGTTCGTTGCGCATGCTTTGCTCTCCATGAGCCCCAGCGTGCGTTTGGGATCACTGAAACCGAGCTCGGTCAACGGTGAGAGTTTGTTGGCTTTGTCGACATTGCGCGAACTGCCTGCAATCTGACGGCTCGTGGCCGTGGTTGTTGGCCTTTGTCTGGTCAGCGGCTATCGCTAAAGTCGGCTCGCGAGAGAGCGTCACTCCGAATCAGGTCGGGTTGGTGGTGCTGCGTTATCGATTTTGCGTGATTTTGTGGCTTTGGAGGAGCGACTTCGTCGACCGGGGCTAGCTGCTCTCTGCGACCACGGGCCATCCGGGGTACGTCTCCGCAGGCCGATTTGGTGAGATGACTTTTGGGCGCGCGGCCCTTTCACGTCGCCGCTTCGCGGCAGCGCCTGGCCATTTGATCAGGCCGGCGGTCTAACTTGGACACCAGCCGCAGCTCCAGCATGCAGCATCTTCTCACGTCCGAAGAGATTGAACGGTTTGCCCTCACTCTCCTCGATTATCGATTGGGCCTGCAGTCTCATGAACTCGTCGGCGTACTCACGGCCCTGAAGCTGCGCGATCATGTTGTATTGACGGTTTAGCTTCGCGATAAGGCGATCGCCGGACCAGCGGACGATTGCTTGCTGGATCCGCACGATCCAGTACGCAATGAAAATAGGGAAGCTGGCAACGATCACCGCAAACCATAGCGGCGACATCCAGTCCAAGCCGGACGAAGTTGCCATGAATTGACGATACGGTTCCCGCCAGACGAGCAGCAGCAAGCCCGCGACGACACCGAGCAGCCCGACAGCGCTGGCAAATCCCAGGGTGAAGACCGTGTAGAATTGGCCGCGGGGCATCCGGAAGACCTCCGTTCTGAGCTCAACGCCAGATTGCCGTAGGTGGATGGCCCCTGCAAGCCCGTCAGAAAGGCCGCTCAATCGAGGTAGGAGGGGCGCTGGACGCGTTGCATGGCTAGGATCGCCCGATTGACTGCCCGCTCTCGACGAGCCGCCAGGCGGGCCGCGGCCGTCGGCTTCTTGGGGCGCGGCTTCGCCCGCTTCTTCCGGGCCTTCTTGATCTGGACGGGTATCCCCGGTGAGTGGTGGAGCTCGCAGCGCTTATTCAACTGTCCCTTGCGGACCCGGCTTTTGGTCGCGAGCGCCAGGAAGTTGCGCTTGCAGCCAGGTTCGGCGCAGACAGACTGATAGCGGATCATTTCGATGTAGCGGCCGTCGCGGGTCCAATGATCTTTGGTGCCGAGGATCCGGGCGGCTTCTGGCGCCAACTTGCCGACGGCAGCCACGGTGTAGCGACGGACGGGAGCCGTACGGCCGGTTCCCGCGCGATAGACGATGACGAACGACTTGGCACCGGTTGGCCGGACGCGCACCCCGAACCCGGGAAGCTTTGCATCCCATACCGTGTATTCAGACGCCTGCTTTTCCAGGCTGTCGACCAGGCTTTTTGTGATGGTTTGACCGCTCATTTTTCCTCCGGGAAGCACGGGGGAAGCACCGCGGTGCCAATCACAGCAGGTGATAGATGCCGGAAAGTTAGGGAGCGGCTGATTTTCCCTGGAGCGTTAAGGCCCCTGCGGGCCCCGGAGGGTAGGTGAGGGAATAGCTGGTATGTTTTGGGTACTGCAGGTCGTTGGTTCGAATCCAGCTGCCCCGACCAGTTCCGACGTGTACCCCAAGAATGCCCAGGCCGACGCCCAAGTCTGATGCCGAAGTCTCTTGCCTAGGGATTCGGGGGCCGCCTCAGAACAACAGCCAGTCGACGAAGCGCCAGGCGAACCAGGCGAGGGCGCTAATCCAGCCCAGCATTGCGATTCCCGCAAGGCCGAGCCCGCAGAGTGCGAGCAGCAAGCTTCCGGCCTCCGGCGTCTCCGCGAGTTCCTCAGGCGTAGCGACCTGGCTCACGGCGCCCGCCGGCTTTGCCTCCTGCGGTTCATTGATCTCTGCTCGTTCGTGGAAATTCACCGGCCGCGCTCCAGCTCTCACAGGGACGTGAGACGCCGTCCGTGCAGGCGGGCGCACGCTGATCGCGGACACTCTCGGATGCCCCGGACAGGCGGGAAAAAGCTGCAACGCGTGGCGGAGTGATTGGTTGCCATCGTCTGGCCGAAAGGCGCTGCGGAAGCCTTGGCGCACATTCTCCTTGCCTCGCGACTTTGGCGCGATGTTTCAGGCGATTGCGGCCCTCCGAGGGCGCAGAATTGGCCGGACGCTCATCGAACCTTCTGCGCGGCGCCATAGACATATGCGTGTTGGGGATTTCAGCGCCCAATGCCTAAACGGACGCCGCCAAGCGATGATACTCCGCTTGCGCGGCGTTGCGCTTTTCAGGCGTCACTTTTTCAGATCTGGCCCATCAGCTCGAGGCGTGCCAGCCGGCCGGAAACGGCACGAACGGCCAGACTGTCTGGTTGTCGTTGGCGGCCTTCAGCGGCTGCGGGGATGGTGTCTTTGCGATCGGGACAGGCGTTGTCGATCGCAGCGCCAAGCGCAGACATGCACATTGCAAATTCATTGTGGTCGTCCTGGCCAGTCAATTCTTTTGAAAATACGTGTCGGCTCAAAAACACCGCGCGTCCTCAAAACGGCGCGCTCTCAAATCACGCACGCACTCTAGAAAAGTCGACGCCGGCTTTCAACCAATCTCGCCGTTTGCGCACGAGAAGTAAGGTTGATCGGTTAGGTTAAGGGCGAGCGGTTGTTGCGGGCGCCTTAGTCGCTGTTATCAGATCGAGCACGGCTCGCGATGGGCTGCCTGAAATCCGTGCTCACACAAGATCACAGTTCGTGGCAGCGCGCGCATCAGTCGAGTTCTGCGCCAGTGAGTTCTGCCATGTCTTCCGATCGCAACCCCAAAACCACCGGTCCGCAGTCAAGCTGGACCGAGATCTGGCATCTCTGGACCGTGATCGTGCCGCGCCGCTCGATCAACGGACAGCTCGTGTACGGTAAGGTCTGGCGCCGCCACGACGGCCGCGACTGGATCTACAAGAAGTTCACCGAGTTCGACGGCGAAGAGGCGGCCTGACGCGGCATCGGCCGCCGCGTCACCATCAGGCGGCCTTCGCCGCTGCCGGTTTGGACGGCGGCGGCTTCAACGGCTTGTCCTGCTTCTTCGACCACGAGATGTAATAGGCCACCGTCGTCATGATCGCGACGCCGGCGATGCTGACGAAGAGCTGCGCGAACAGCGAGCCCGAGCTCATCGACAGTTCGAAATGGCCGACGAAGGACAGGAAGACGCCGACGCAGAACACCGCGAGCGACTGCTGGCCGCAGACGATCAGCGGATCGAACACCTTCCACTCCAGGCCCGGCCACTCCTTCGGCACGAAGCGGATCACCAGGATCACGATCACGACGAAGTGGATGAAGCGGTAGGGCGCGAGGTTGGTCTTGTCGTTCGGGTTAAACGCCGAGAACAGCCATTGCGGGAGCATGCCGCCCAAGGTCGGGAAGCGGCCGGCCATGGTCATGATCAGCGCGAAGGCGAGATAGGCGAGGCAGAGGTAAAGCGTGATCGGCGCGTTGATCAGCGTCATCGAGCGCCGCGCGCCGCCCATGGCGCACCAGGCGCCGAACACGAACAGCACCTGCCAGCAATACGGGTTGAAATACCACTGGCCGGCCGGATAGGCCGTCAGATTCCAGCCGAAATGGCGCGCGGCCAGCCACAGCACGATGGACAGCGCCATCGTCACGTCGGGCTTGCGCAGCATGAACCACAGCACCGGCGGGAACAGTCCCATCAGCACGATGTAGAGCGGCAGCACGTCGAGATTGAGCGGCTTGAAGCGCAGGAACAGACCCTGGCGCAGCGTCTCGGTGGCGTTGTCGACGAGGCCGGCGACGTTGAACTCGTTGATCATCTCGGAATCGCCGAAGCGCAGCGCGAGATAGCTGATCGAGGCGATGTAGATCACGAACAGGATGATGTGGGCGACATAGAGCTGCCAGACCCGCTTGGTTAGCCTTGTGGCGCCGACGACGAAGCCGCGCTCCAGCATCATCCGCGCATAGACGAACGAGGCGGTGTAGCCGGAGATGAAGACGAACAGGTCGGCGGCGTCGGAAAAGCCGTAATTGCGCGTCGTGACCCAATTCACGACGTTGTCGGGGATGTGGTCGAGGAAGATCGCCCAGTTCGCGACGCCGCGAAACAGGTCGAGCCGGAGGTCGCGCCCCTTTTCGGGAAGCGTTGCGCTGATGTTCAGGAAGGCCATGCGACGGGAGCTTTCGGAAGGAACAAATACGCTGATGTCGGGGAGGCAGTGCCGCCGGGCGGGGTCCCGGCGCGGAAGGCGGGTACGCAATTGTCACGGTGCAGCATAATGACTATACCCGTAGGTAGGGCACCCGGGGAGCCGGAATCACCGAACACTTCCCGAACGGTGTCTCTATACTATCCCTGAGATTTCTACCAACTGCCACCGTGACGCATCCAGTTCGAACGAAAAGACGAAGAGGCCCGGACCACCCCATGACCGCACGCATTTTCAAGCCCGCCAAGAACGCGATGCAATCCGGCCGGTACAAGACGAAGGAATGGCAGCTCGATTACGAGCCGGAGCAGCCGCGTTCGGTCGAGCCGCTGATGGGCTGGACCTCGTCCGGCGACATGAAGCAGCAGATCACGCTGCGCTTCCACAGCAAGGAAGAGGCGGTCGCCTATTGCGAGCGCAAGGGCATCGCCTACCAGGTGATCGAGCCGCAGGAGTCGGTACGCCGGCCGGCCGCCTATGCCGACAATTTCTCGTTCCGCCGCGGCGAGCCCTGGACGCATTGAGGGGCCAACCCGGCGCCAAAGACTTCCGTCATGCCCGGGCTTGTCCCGCCTGCGCGGCCGAAGCCGCTTCGGCGAGGCGTAGGCCCGGGCATCCACGTCTTTGGTGGCCGCGTGAAAGAACGTGGATGGCCGGGACAAGGCCCGGCCATGACGGCGGGAGATATTCCGCCCACACGCTATAAACCTCGCATCCGACCATCCCACGTCACGGATCAGCTACCACGCCGGCTCTGGCCCTTGGCAGCTATTCCGCCGCATGCTTCGCTGCCGCACATGACAAGCTCATGGGCGAGGTGGGTATGGCGGGGCGTGACCAGCTCGACGGCGTCGATCTGAAGATACTGTCCGAACTGCAGCAGGACGGGCGGGTTCGCAACAACGAGCTGGCGCTGCGGGTCGGGGTGTCCGCGCCCAACTGTCTGCGGCGGCTGAAATCGCTGTTCAGCCGCGGCGTGATCCGGGCGGTGCGCGCGGTCATCGACGAACGGCGGCTCGGCTTTGAGGTGGTGTCGTTCGTCTCGATCCAGCTCGGCAGCCAGGCGCAGCCTGTGCTGGAGGCGTTCGAGAGCTCGATTGCCGCGATCCCGCGCATCCAGCAGTGCTGGCGCATTTCGGGCGACACCGACTATCTCCTCAAATGCGTGGCGCCGAGCGTCGAGAGCATGCGCCAGCAGCTCCTGCATTTCGCCGCGATGCCGAACGTGAAGAACGTCCGCAGCTTTCCGGTGCTGGGCGTCGCGAAGGACGTGCCACTGCCGTTGCAGGAGGTCGCCGCGGTATCGGCGGGATAGGGACGCTGCGTTCCAGGCGCCGTCACCGCCAGGCTCGCGAAAATCCGAAGGAGCGATACGCCGCCACACGCCCGACGCCACTATGATGCTGAGTAAATCACCTAACTGTGACATGTGATTTCGGAAGTCCTGCGATGCGCTGAACCGTGATTGTCGGTTCGGGGCCGCCGCCTAGATCCAAGGTGTGAACCTCGGCCTGCGTCGCATGCCGAGGCCTCTTTTGTGGGACCCTGAGCCAGGAAAAGACACCATGACCTCGACCTCGAAGACGTTTGTCGCATCCGCTGCAACGCTGTTTGCATCCGCGTTTCTCATGATGACCGCACCGACTGCGCGTGCGGACGATTTCTGCATCACCAACGGTGCCCAGGCCGCTCACGGTTGCGGTTATCCGACCATGGAAGCCTGCCGGGCCGCGGCCGGCGGCATCGGTGGAACTTGCGCACAGAGCGGCGGTGCGAAGACCTCGAATGACGCGCTGGCCTACCAGCCGAAGCAGACGCGGTCGCGTACCAAGATTCGGCCGGGCGCGCAGACCAACTCGAACTAACGCCCGACATCGCGACCGGTTTCGGAACGTTGCGGCCCCCGAGGTTCATCTCGGGGGTCATCAATTTATGACAAAGAGGCGACAACCCCTCAGCGATACCGGCCGCGAAACTCGCGGGGCGAGGCGCCGGTCCAGGTACGGAAGGCACGCGAAAAACTCTTCTCGTTGCGGAATCCGGCGATCTCCGCGATCCGCTTGATCGGCGTGCGGCCGCGCATCAGCTCCTGCCTGGCGAGCTCGAACTTTGCCTCTTCCTTGAGATCGCGCAGCGAGGTGGCCTCCTCGCGCAGGCGCCGATGCATGGTGCGCGTGGACAGCGCCAGCTCGCGCGCGACATCCTCGGCGCCGAGACTGCGTCCGCGCGCATTGCGGAGCACGCGGCGCACGCGCTCGACAAGAAGCCGGTCGCGCCGATAGGGCAGCACCGTCAGCCGCAAGGCGCCTTTGAGCATGTTATCGAGGTCGGCGGCGCTGCGCGCGAGCGGCAGCGACAGATAGTGCTTGTCGAAGATGATCGCGGCGCGGTCGGCGTCGAAGCGGATATTGCGGCAGAAGATGGTCGGGTAGACCGAGACGTGGCCGGGCTGGGGGTAAGGAAATTCCGCCGCGCGCAAGGCGATCGCGGAATCGACCGCCCAGCAGGAGAAGCCGAGCACGTAGCGGAGCAGGGTGACCAGGCAGAATTCGCGTAAGCCGCCGAGATCGCGCAGCTCCCGGATGAAGACGACCGCAGTCTCCTCGCCAACCGCGAGATCGAGCACGACATCCTCGGTGAGCAGGCGGTGATGCCGGCACCAGCGCTTGAGCGCCACCTCCAGCGTCGGCGCCGTGATCGAGGCGCGGCACAGCATGCCATAGGTGCCCCATGGCAGCCGGCGCGAGAACCAGCCGAGCGCCTCGTCGTCGAGCTCGCGCATGGCATGGCCTGCCAGGACCTCGAACTGGGCGGCCGTGATCCGCCCATCCGGAGAATCGACAAGGTCCGGCGCTACCTGACCCCGGCTCAGCGCCTCCGCGGGATCGCGGCCGTATCGTTCATAAGCGGCGACCACACCGCGGACGAAGGCGGCAGGGGTCATGGCACGGCGCGGGATCGCGGTGGCGGCTTGAAAAGGCATCGGAATTCCCTCGGAAAATCCTCGCCAAGTTTGGCGGAAAATGCAACCTTTTCGACCGCAAGAGCGCCGGGGCCCCGCTAGGTTCGGACGCCAAAATACGGAGGAATCGCCTTGAACATCCCGAGCATCGACTTCGATTTGGGCGAAGACATCGGCATGCTGCGCGACACGCTTCGCGCCTTCGTGGAGGCGGAGATCACCCCGCGCGCTGCCGACATCGAGAAGGCCAATCTGTTCCCCGCAGACCTCTGGAAGCGTTTCGGCGACCTCGGCCTGCTCGGCATGACTGCACCGGAACAATATGGCGGGTCCAACATGGGCTATCTCGCCCATATCGTCGCCATGGAGGAGATTTCGCGCGGCTCGGCTGCCGTGGGGCTCTCCTACGGCGCCCATTCCAACCTCTGCGTCAATCAGATCCGCCGCAACGGCAACGACACGCAGCGCCAGCGCTATCTGCCGAAGCTGATCTCCGGAGAGTATGTCGGCGCGCTCGCGATGTCCGAGCCCGGCGCCGGTTCCGACGTGGTCTCGATGAAGCTGCGCGCCGACAAGCGCGGCGACCGCTACGTGCTCAACGGCTCGAAGATGTGGATCACCAATGGCGGCGATGCCGACGTGCTCGTCGTCTACGCCAAGACCGATCCGGAGGCCGGTCCGCGCGGCATGACCGCCTTCCTCATCGAGAAAGGCTTCAAGGGGTTTACCCACGGCCAGCACCTCGACAAGCTCGGCATGCGCGGCTCCAACACCTATCCTTTGTTCTTCGACGAATGCGAGGTGCCGGAGGAGAACGTGCTCGGCAAGGTGGGCGAGGGCGTCAAGGTGCTGATGTCCGGCCTCGACTATGAGCGCGCGGTGCTCTCGGGCGGCCCGCTCGGGATCATGGCGGCCTGCATGGACGCGGTGGTGCCGTACATGCACGAGCGCAAGCAGTTCGGCCAGCCGATCGGCGATTTCCAGCTGATGCAGGGCAAGCTCGCCGACATGTATTCGACCTGGCAGGCCACGCGCGCCTATGTCTACGCCGTGGGGCGCGCCTGCGACCGCGCCGACCACGCGCGCAGCTTGCGCAAGGACGCGGCTGCCGCGATCCTCTATTCCGCGGAGAAGGCGACGTGGATGGCGGGCGAGGCGATCCAGGCGCTCGGCGGGGTCGGCTACACCAGCGAATTTCCGGTCGGACGGTTGTGGCGCGACGCCAAGCTCTACGAGATCGGCGCCGGCACCTCGGAGGTTCGCCGCATGCTGATCGGCCGCGAGCTGATGGCCGAGACGGCTTGAGCTCTATCCATTTGGAAATGCCGCGAAGCTGGTCCAACCTACCCGCGGCCTCTCATCACGCCACAGACACGCGGGACTTAAATGCCGCTCCATTCCAGCATCGATCCGTCTTCCCAAGACTTTGCGCGCAATTCCGAGGCCATGCGCACCCTCGTCGTGGACTTGCGTGAAAAGCTGAGCCAGGTCGCCGGCGGCGGCGGCGAGGCCTCGCGCAACCGCCACACCGCGCGCGGCAAGATGCTGGCGCGCGAGCGCGTCGACCTGCTGGTCGATCCCGGGACCTCGTTCCTGGAGCTGTCGCCACTCGCGGCCTATGGCCTCTATGGCGGCGACGTGCATTCGGCGAGCGTCGTCACGGGGGTGGGGCGCATCTCGGGCCGCGAATGCGTGATCGTCGCCAATGACGCCACCATCAAGGGCGGCACCTATTATCCGATGACCGTGAAGAAGCACCTGCGCGCGCAGGACATCGCGCGGCAGAACAATCTTCCTTGCGTCTACATGGTCGATTCCGGCGGCGCCTTCCTGCCGCTTCAGGACGAGATCTTTCCGGATGAGCGGCATTTCGGCCGCATCTTCTACAACCAGGCCCAGATGTCCTCACAAGGCATTCCTCAGATCGCGATCGTGATGGGCTCCTGCACCGCCGGCGGCGCCTATGTGCCGGCGATGTCGGACGAGAGCATCATCGTCCGCAACCAAGGTACCATCTTCCTCGGCGGTCCGCCGCTGGTGAAGGCCGCGACCGGCGAGGTTGTGAGCGCTGAAGAGCTCGGCGGCGCCGACGTGCACTCGCGCCAGTCGGGCGTGACCGATCACTACGCCCAGAACGATGCGCACGCGATCGGCATCGCCCGGCGCATCGTCGGCACCTTGAAGCCACCGACGCGACCGAACCTCAACATGCATGCCCCGCGCGATCCGCTGTTTGCGGCGGAGGAAATCTATGGCGTAGTCCCCGTCGATGGCCGCAAGCCCTTCGACGTGCGCGACATCATCGCCCGCATCGTCGACGGCTCCGAATTCGATGAGTTCAAGAAGCTCTACGGCACGACCCTGGTGTGCGGCTTCACCCATATCTGGGGCTTTCCGGTCGGCATCATCGCCAATAACGGCATTCTCTTCAGCGAGAGCTCGCTGAAGGGCGCGCATTTCATCGAGCTGTGCTGCCAGCGCGGCATTCCGCTGGTGTTCCTGCAGAACATCACGGGCTTCATGGTCGGCAAGAAGTACGAGGCCGGCGGCATCGCGCGGGACGGTGCCAAGCTGGTGACGGCGGTCGCGACCGCCTCGGTGCCGAAATTCACCGTCGTGATCGGCGGCTCCTACGGCGCCGGCAATTACGGCATGTGCGGCCGCGCCTACGCGCCGCGCTTCCTCTGGATGTGGCCGAATGCGCGCATCTCGGTGATGGGCGGCGAACAGGCCTCGATGGTGCTGAGCCAGGTCCGGCGCGACAATATCGAGGCCAAGGGCGATAGCTGGTCGAAGGAAGAGGAAGAGAAATTCCGTAGCCCCATTCGTGCGCAATATGAGAGCCAGGGGCATCCCTATTACGCGACCGCGCGGCTCTGGGACGACGGCGTGATCGATCCGGCCGACACGCGGCTGGTGCTCGGGCTCGGCCTTTCGGCGGCGTCGAATGCGCCGATCGAACCGACGAAATTCGGCCTGTTCAGGATGTGATGCGATGGACCGCTCAAAGCTCTACCGGCGATTTCACACGCTCCTGATCGCCAACCGCGGCGAGATCGCCTGCCGCGTCATCCGCACTGCGCGGGCCATGGGCCTGCGCACGGTCGCGGTCTATTCCGAGGCCGACCGCGACGCGATGCATGTCGCGCTCGCCGACGAGGCCGTGCTGCTCGGGCCGGCGCGGGCCCGCGACAGCTATCTCAGTGTCGAGCGGCTGATCGAGGCCGCGCGCAAGACTGGCGCGGAAGCCGTGCATCCCGGCTACGGCTTCCTGTCGGAGAATGCCGAATTCGCGCGGGCCTGCTTCGATGCGGGTCTCGTCTTTGTCGGTCCGACGGCCGGGATGATGACGGCGATGGGCTCGAAGTCCGGCTCGAAGGAGTTGATGGAAAAGGCCGGCGTGCCGCTGGTGCCCGGCTATCACGGCGAAGCCCAGGACGAGGCGACGCTTTCGAAGGCCGCGGACAGGATCGGCTTCCCCATTTTGGTGAAGGCGTCGGCCGGCGGCGGCGGCCGCGGCATGCGCATCGTGCGTTCGGCTGCCGAACTTGAGCCCGCGATCGTCAGCGCCAAGCGCGAAGCCAAAGCTGCGTTCGGTGACGATCGCATGCTGATCGAGAAATATGTCGACAATCCCAGGCATATCGAGGTGCAGGTGATCGGCGACAGCCACGGCAATCTGCTCTCGCTGTTCGAGCGCGAATGCACGCTCCAGCGCCGGCATCAGAAGGTGATCGAGGAGGCGCCGTCGCCGACGCTCAATCCTGCCCAGCGCGAGACCGTCTGCGCCGCCGCGCGAAAGGCGGCGGGCGCGGTGAATTATGTCGGCGCCGGCACCATCGAATTCGTCTCCGACGGCAAGGACGTGTTCTTCATCGAGATGAACACGCGCCTCCAGGTCGAGCATCCCGTGACCGAGCTGATCACCGGCATCGACCTCGTCGAATGGCAGCTGCGCGTCGCTTTCGGCGAGGCGCTGCCTCTGAAGCAGGACGAGATCCGGCTCAACGGCCATGCGGTCGAGGCGCGCGTCTACGCCGAGAACCCGACCAAGAACTTCATGCCGTCGGTCGGAAAGATCTCGACATGGCGCCTGCCGGCAGAGACCGGGGGCTTGCGCATCGATGCCGGCTATCGCGAGGGCGACAGCGTGTCGCCCTATTACGATGCGATGCTCGCAAAAATGATCGCGTGGGCGCCGACGCGGGACGTCGCGATCGAGCGGCTGAACCGGGGGCTGGAAGAGTCCGACGTTCGCGGCATCGTCACCAACATTCCATTCCTGTCGGCGCTGATGACGCATCCAAAAGTGCGGACCAATGCGGTTGACACCGGGTTCATCGAGCGCGAGCTGGCGGTCCTGACGCAGGCCGCACCGGCGCCCGGCGAACTCGAGCTGTGCGCCGCCGTGGCCGCTGTTATCAACGAGGAGCAACAGGCCGCACGTGTGCATGCGAATTCGCCCTGGCAAACCTTCGGCTGGCAGCCGGTCGGCCGCCGCCGGCGCAGTTTCGCCTTCCGCGTCGGTCACGGACCTGAGCAGAAGATTACCCTGAACTACGGCAGTGACCCCTCGACGCTGCTGATCGGCGAGCGCGAACTCGCGTTCACGATTGCGCCGCACGACGGCGGATTCGATCTGACGCTTGATGGCTTGAAATCTTCCGTTGCGGCCGTGATCGACGGCCATGAGCTGTATTTGCGCACGCGCAACGGCCGCTTCGATCTGCACTGGGTCGATCCGTTCGGCGGCGAGAGCGAGGAGCATGCCGGCGAGGACAAGATCGCGGCGCCGTTGCCGGGCACCGTCGTCGCCGTGCTGGCGGAGGAGGGCGCCAAGCTCGACAAGGGTGCGCCGATCCTCACCCTCGAAGTGATGAAGATGGAGCAGACGCTGCGGGCCCCCTATGCCGGGGTGCTGAAGTCCATCAAGTGCAAGGTCGGCGACATCGTGCAGGAGGGCGTCGAGCTTGCCGTGGTCGAGCCGTCAGGAGAGTGAGATGAGCGACCAGGTCCGCATCATCGAAATGGGCCCGCGCGATGGGCTCCAGAACGAGAAGACGCCCGTGAGTGTCGAGGCGCGCATCGCCTTCATCGAGGCGCTGGTAGAGGCCGGCCTCCATACAGTCGAGGTCGGTGCCTTCGTCTCGCCCAAGGCGATCCCGCAAATGGCAAGCTCGGACGCCGTGCTGCGCGGCGTCAGCCACCTGACGGATGCCGAATTCCATGTGCTGGTGCCGAACGAGAAGGGCTATGACGCAGCCCGCGCCGCGGGCGCGCAGGTCGTCTCGGTGTTTGCGGCAGCATCGGAAGGCTTTTCGCGCGCCAACATCAACTGTTCGGTCGCGGAGTCCATCGACCGGTTCAAGCCCGTGCTCGCGCGCGCCAAGGCCGACGGCGTCAAGGTGCGCGGCTATATCTCCTGCGTGCTCGGCTGTCCCTTCGACGGCGAGATCAAGCCGAAGGCGGTCGCCGATCTCGCCAACACGCTATGGGAGCTCGGCTGCTACGAGATCTCGCTCGGCGACACCATCGGCGTCGGCACGCCTGATAAGGCGAAGCAGATGCTGCGCGCGGTAGCCGCTAACATTCCGCCCGCCAATCTCGCGATGCATTTCCACGACACCTACGGCCAGGCGCTCGCCAATCTCTATGCGGGGATGGAGGAGGGCGTCCGCGTCATCGACGCCGCCGCCGGCGGCCTCGGCGGCTGCCCCTACGCGCCGGGCGCGACCGGCAATGTCGCGACCGAGGACGTCGTCTACATGCTTGAGGGCATGGGCATCAGGACCGGCGTCGATATGGACAAGCTGCTGGCGGCGACCAACGAGATGAGCGGCGTGCTGGGCAAGCCGCCCGTGAGCCGGGTCGCGTCCGCGCTGAACGCCAAAATGAAGCGAGCCGCTTCGTAGGGTGGGCAAAGGCGCATTTGCGCCGTGCCCACTGTCTTTCCGCAATCGAATTCGTAAATGGTGGGCACGCTTTCGCTTTGCCCACCCTACGAAACCTGCGATCAGGCCGCCTTCAGCCCGACATCCGGCAGGCGCGGCCGGTTCTTCAGCGCCTTGGCCATCATGGCCTCCACCTCGGCCTTCTCCTGCGGCAGCAGTGCGAGGCGGGGCGGGCGCGTCAGTGCCGTGCCGCGGCCCATGATGTGCTCGCACAGCTTGATGCACTGGACGAGGTCCGGGCGTGCGTCCAGATGCAAGAGCGGCATGAACCATTCGTAGAGCGGCATCGCCTCCGCGTAGCGGCCCGCCTTGGCGAGGCGGAACAGCGTCTCGCCCTCGCGCGGGAAGGCATTCGACATGCCGGAGACCCAGCCCACGGCGCCCATGGCGACGCTCTCGACGATGACGTCGTCGAGGCCTGCGAACAACACGAAGCGGTCGCCGACCATGTTGCGGGTGTCGATGAAGCGCCGCGTGTCGCCGGAGGAATCCTTGAAGCAGACGACGGTCTCGACGTCGGCGAGCGAGGCCAGGATGTCCGGGGTGACGTCGTTCTTGTAGATCGGCGGATTGTTGTAGAGCATCACCGGCAAGTCGGTGGCACTGGCAACGGCGCGGAAATGCGCGGCGGTCTCGTGCGGCTTGGAGGAATAGACCAGGGCCGGCATCACCATCACGCCGTCGATGCCAACGCGCGCGGCTTCCTTGGCGGTCTCGACCGCAAAGGCGGTGGTGAATTCGGCGATGCCGCACAGCACGGGCACGCGGCCGGCCGCGACCGACTTCGCCGCCTCCATGATGGCGACTTTCTCCTTGCGCTCCAGCGAGGTGTTCTCGCCGACCGAGCCACAGACGATCAGGCCGGAGACGCCGTCGCGGATCAGGCCATCCATCACCTTGGCGGTCGCATCGATGTCGAGCGAGAGATCGTCGTGGAATTGCGTGGTGACGGCCGGGAAGACGCCTTCCCAGGAAACGCGGCGGCTCATGATTTCACTCCAAGTAAATTTGCAAGGTAGATTGGGCCGGCGGGGGGCTGGATCCGCCGGTTGTGTGAAGAGGATAGCGATTAAGATCAGAGCGTCGCGCCGACCTTGCGCAGTTCGGCGAGGACAGGTGCCTTGGGCAGCCAGATCTTGTCGAACTCGGCAATGACGGCCTCGGTGTCCTTGGCGTCGACTAGGCGGATCGGGATCGGCGCGTTCTTGAAGTTCTCGATCAGCGCGGGTTCGTTGCCGGCGAGCTCGTCGATCTGCGCATCCAGCGTCGACTTGATCGTCTTGGCGATCAGCTCGCGGTCGGATGCGGGGAGCGACTGCCAGACCCGACCCGAGACGACCGCCGCCATCGGCATGAAGACGGCGTTCATCTGGAGGATCACCTTCGACACCTTGTCGAAGCGCTGGTTCCAGGAGAATTCGAGATCGGCCTCGAGGCCGTCGACCTGGCCGTTGGCCATGGCGTCGAACACCTGCGGCGTCGGGATCGGCGTTGGCGCTGCGCCCAGCGAGGAGTAGAAATCGCGATAGACCGGCGTGGGGTTGATGCGCAGCTTCATGCCGCGAATGTCGGCGAGCGTGTTCAGATCCTTTGACGAGAACACCGCGCGCATGCCGGTGATGCCCCAACCGAGCCCGATCGTGCCGGTCTCCTGCGGCAGCACCTCGAACAGCTTCACCGCCGCCGGATGCCGCACGAACTTCGCCACCGCAGGCGTCGAGCGGACGATGTAGGGCGCATTGATCGCGGCGATGTGCGGCACGCGCGAGCCGAGCTCGGCGGCCTGGATGAAGCCCATGTCGAGCGCGCCGGACTGCAATTGCTGCATCATCGCCGGTTCGTTGCCGAGCTGGCCGGAGTGGAACACGCTCACGGTCAAGCGGCCGCTGGTGGCCGCCTTGAGATCGTCGCCGAATTTGAGCGCGGCCTTGTTCCAGGAATGGCCGTTGGGCGTGATCAGGCCGAGGCGGAATTCCTTGGCCTGGGCGAGCGCCAGCGACGGCGCGAACACCGATGCGGCGGCACTGGCGGCGAGAAAGCGGCGGCGTGAAAGCGGCATGGTCGGGCTCCTTTTGGATGGGCCTATTTGACGAGGATCAGCGAGAGCGACGGGTAGAGCGAGAGCAGCACGAGGAGGACGCAGGCGATGACGAAGAAGGGCAGCGTCACCATGAACATCTTGCCGGGCTTCGCGCCGGTGACGGCGGCCGCGACGAAGAAGCAGAGCCCGACCGGCGGCGACAGCAGGCCGAGCACGAGGTTGATCACCACCACGACGCCGAAATGCCGGGGATCGATGTGATAGACGTCGGTCGCGACCGGCAGCAGGATCGGCACCGTCATGATCAGGCCGGGAATGCCGTCGATCACCGTGCCGATCACCAGCAGGATGACGTTGCAGATCAGCATGAAGCTGACGGGGTCCTTGGCGGCGGTCTGGATCCAGGCGGCGGTTTCCTGCGGCACCTTGCCGAAGATCAGGACCCAGGAGAACACCGCCGCGGCCGCCACCAGGAACAGCACGATCGCCGAATAGATTGCGCTGCGCAGCATCATTTGCGGCAGCTGGGAGAACTCGAACTCCTTGGTCCAGAATTTTCCGACCAGTGCTGCTGCGACGGCCCCGACGGCAGCGGATTCGGTCGCGTTGGCGAGACCGCCGAGAATGGTGCCGACGATGACGATCGGGATCAGCAGCGTCGGAGACGTCCGCAGGATCGTCATGATGCGCTGACGCGGCGTCTGATAGTCCGCGCGGGGATAGTTGTAGACGTATCCCATCAGCGCGATGACGAGACAGAACATCACCGTGAGGATGACGCCCGGCACGATCCCGGCGATCAGCATGTCGCTGACCGAGACCTGCGCCAGCACGCTGTAGACCACGAACATCACCGACGGCGGGATGATCGGACCGAGCATACCGCCATAGGCGGTCAGCCCCGCCGCGAAGGTCTTGTCGTAGCCTTTCTTTTCCATCTCCGGCACCATGATCTGGGCCATGATCGCGACCTGCGCGGTCGCAGAGCCCAGGATCGAGGAGATGAACATGTTGGCGAGGATGTTGACGTAGGCGAGCCCACCCTTGAATGAGCCGACGAACGCCATCGCCATGTCGACGATACGCCGCGTGATGCCGCCGCCGTTCATGATCTCGCCGATCAGGATGAAGAGCGGAATGGCGATCAGGCCGTAGCTGTCGACGCCGCCGAACAGCTGGAGCGGGTAGGACTGGAACAGCACCGGGTTGCCGGATGCGGCGATGTAGACGAGACCGGCGAGGCACAGGCAGAGGCCGATCGGCACGCCGACCAGCATGAACGCCAAGAAGGCCGCTGACGTGATCATCAGTTGACCCCGTCCAGCTCGGAGAGCTGAAAGCCCTTCGGTGTGACGCGCGGGACCAGCCCGAGATCTTCCAGCAAATTGGCGAGGCCGTGAATGGTCATCGACACCGCGAAGATCGGCAGCGTCAGATAGAGTATCCAGGTCGGCCAGTTCAGCGTCTGGGTGTGCTCGGTGTAGAGGAAGTTGAAGGTCTCGGCCGCGAGCTTGCGGCCGTCGAAGCCGGCGCGTGCGAGACCAATCGGATCCATCCAGAGCAGGCAGGTGACGATCAGCGCGGCGCCGAACACGACGACGAGGCCGGTCGAGATCACCTTGGCGAGCTTCTGGTGCTGCGGCGAAAGACGCTCCGTCAACATGGTCACCGCAAAATCGAGCCGCAGCCGCGTCATCGCGGAGGCGCCGATGAAGGTCAGCCAGACCACGCAATAGACCGCGGATTCGTCGATCCAGTAGATCGGGAAATGCGAGTAGCGGGTGACGACGTTCACCAGGATCAATCCGGTGAGCAGGTACATCAGGCCCATCAGCGCGAGGCGCTCGACCGCGAGCAGGGCGCTGGACGCGCGCACGATGACGCGTCGAACGCTGAATGCGCGTGTGGCCGGCATCGTCTGCTCGATCATGGAGGCCCCAACCCCGAGATTTGTCGTGCTATCGCTAAATGTATAATTTATACATTTAGCGGAGATTGCGGTCATTTCGGCGGCAGTCCGCGCTCTTGCTGGGCACCGGCTTTTGCTGGGCCCTTCAACATGCAAGAGAGGGACCGCTTCGGCCGGATGAGTCGCGAAGGAAGACAGAAGGTCAGATGAAACAGCCTCTGAAGCATCGCACGCTGTCGGCTGCGATCGTCGACCAGCTCAGGCAGGCGATCCTCGACGGCACATATCCGGCGGGATCGCAGCTGCGGCAGGATGCGCTTGGAGATGCCTATGGCGTCAGCCGTATCCCCGTTCGCGAGGCGCTATTCCAGCTCGAAGCCGAGGGGCTGGTGCGCATCGTGCCGCAAAAGGGCGCCATCGTCTCCGAGCTGTCGCTGGATGAGATCAACGACGTGTTCGATCTGCGCCGCATCCTGGAGCCGCGCCTCCTGGCGCAGTCCGCGCCGCGTTTCACCGCCGATGATTTCGACGGGCTCGCCGACATCCACAGGAGATTTGAGAAGGCGATCAAGGCGAGGAACGTCAGTGAATGGGGCCAGCTCAACGCCGACTTCCACATGGCGCTCTACGTTCACGCCCCGCAGCCGCGCACGCGCGCGATCGTGCTGTCACTGCTCCAGACCAGCGACCGCTACACCCGCTTGCAGCTCTCCAACACCAAGGCGATGGGGATCGCGGAAAAGGAGCACGCCGAGTTGATCGCGCTGTGCCGTGCGCAGAAGGTCGAGGAGGCTTGCCGTTTCCTGGAGCGGCACATCGAAGCGGTGCGCAAGGATCTGTTGCAGGTGGTGGCGACCGCGCCGCGGTCACGGCGGAAGAGCGAGTAGGGTGGGTTAGCCGAAGGCGTAACCGACCACTGTTTGTCACCGCGGAAACAGACGAGGTGGGTTACGCCTCGCGGACCGTGCTTCGCGCATCCGCAAGGCTAACCCACCCTACAAGTGCTTCTACCGGCTCCCGTCCGGCCCCATCACCAGATCAGGCAGCCAGGTCGATATCTCCGGCACGAAGCAGAGCAGCAGCACCGCGGCCATCATCAGGAGCACGAAGGGCAGCGTGCCCCAGATCACCTCGCTCAGGGAAACGTCGGGCGCGACGTTGCGGATGACGAAGATGTTCAATCCGACCGGTGGATGGATCAGCCCCATCTCCATCACGATGGTCATGACCACGCCGAACCAGATGATGTCGAAATTGGCGGCGCGGAGCGGCGGCAGGATGATCGGCGCCGTCATCAGGATGATCGAGACCGGCGGCAGGAAGAAGCCGAGCACCACGACCATGACGAGGATCGCGAACAGCAGCTCCCAGCGCGGCAGGTGCATCGCGACGATGGATTCGGCGACCGATTGCGAGATGTGCAGATAGCTCATCACGTAGGAATAGAGCAGCGACATGCCGATGATCATCATCAGCATGGTCGATTCCCGGATCGTCGACCGCATGATCGGAGCGAGATCGCTCGGCCGCCATACGCTGTAGATCGCCGCGATCAGCGCCAGCGCCAGGAGGCCGCCGAGGCCGGCGGTTTCCGACGGCGTGGCGTAGCCGCCATAGAGCGCGATCATGACGCCGGTGAGCAGCAGCACGAAGGGAATGACGCGCGGCAGCACGCTGAAGCGTTCGGCGAGCGTATACTCGTCGCGCGTGAGGATCGCGGCCTGCGGTCCGCCGTTCTTGTAGATCGCTTCGGCCGCCTTGTATTCCCGGCGGAAGCGGATCACGGCATAGGCGCCGAACAGGGTAACCAGCAAGAGGCCAGGCCCAATGCCGGCGAGGAATAGCCGCCCCAGTGACTTTTCGGCGGCGACCGCGAACAGGATCATGGTGATCGAGGGCGGCAGCAGGATGCCAAGCGTGCCGCCGGCAGCGATGATGCCGGCAGCAAAGCCGCCGGAATAGCCGCGCTTGCGCATCTCTGGGATGCCGGCCGAGCCAATCGCCGAGCAGGTCGCGGGCGAAGAGCCCGCCATCGCCGCAAACAGCGCGCAGGCGAACACGTTGGCGACGCCGAGCCCGCCGGGCACGCGATGCAGCCAGGCATGCAGCGCCGAATAGAGATCCTGGCCGGCGCGCGACTTGCCGATCGCGGCACCCTTGAGAATGAAGAGCGGGATCGACAAGAGCGTGATCGAGGCCATTTCCTCGTAGACGTTCTGCGTCACCGTATCGAGCGAGGCTGAGGGCATGTAGATGCCCATGAACACGACTGCGACCGCGCCGAGCGCGAACGCAATCGGCATGCCCGAAAACATCACGAGCAGCGTCGCGATGCCGTAGGCGAGACCGATACCGAAAACGCTCATGGCCGCTTGGCTCCTGCGAAAGGCAGCGCAAGCTGCACGATGATCTGGACGCAGAGCAGGCTCATGCCGAGCGCCATCAGCGAATAGGGGATGGCGAGTGGCGGCGACCACATCGAGTTCGAGACCTGACCGTCGACATAGGCTTCATGGGCCAGCGTCCAGGACTTCCAGGTGAAGAAGGCGCAGAACAGGAACGTTGCGGCGTCGACCAGCCAAAGGCGGACCTTGTTCGCGAGCGGCGAGAGCAGGCCGACGAAGGCCTCGATGCCGATGTGGCCGCGGCTCTGCTGCACATAGCCCGCCGTCATGAAGGTCGCGCCGACCAGCAGGAACACGGCGGCCTCGTCCTGCCAGTAATTGGCGGCCTTGAACAGAGCGCGACTGAGCACGCTGTAGCTCAGGATCATACAGGCCGCGACCAACGCGATCGCGGCGAACACGACGATGATGCTGTTGAGGACGGCGAGACCGCGATCGATCGCCGCCGCAAGGCCTGTCCTTGCGGCAGCGTTCGGCAGGTCCTCACGATCCGGAAGCGGACCGTGGCTCATGCCGCGACGTCGGTGGCGAGCTTGAGCAGGTTCGCAGCGGTCGCGGTCTTGGCGCTGTAGTCCTTCCAGGCGGTGTCACGGGCGATGTCGCGCCATTTGCCGACAGTCGCGGCGTCGAGCACCGAGACCTTGGCGCCGGCCTTCTCATAGACCTTGGCGACCTCGATGTCGTCGTCCTGCGCGCCCTTGCGGCCGAAGGCCTCGAGCTCGGTGCCGACCGCGAGCAGGATGTCCTGATGGTTCTTCGGCAGCTTGTCGAAGATCGACTTCGACATCATCAGCGGCTCGAGCATGAACCAGTAGGAGGTGCCTGCGCCAGAAGTCAGGGACTTCGCCACCTCTTCGAGACGGAACGAGATCAGGCTGGTCGAGGAGGTGATGCCTGCATCGCAGGCGCCGGTCTGCATCGCCGCGTAGATTTCGTTCGAAGGCACCGACAGCACCGAAGCGCCGGCGGTCTGGAGCACCATGTCCATCTCGCGCGAGCCGCCGCGCACCTTCATGCCCTTGGCGTCTTCCGGCGCGACGATCGGCTTGGAGCGGCTGGCGACGCCGCCGGCCTGCCAGACCCAGGTGAGCAGGATGATGCCCTTGTCGGCGAGGAAGTCGGTCAGCGCCTTGCCGACCGGCTCCTTCTTCCAGCGCAGGCCCTGGTCATAGGTGGTCACGAGGCCCGGCATCAGGCCGATATTGGTTTCCGGCAGCTCGCCGCCGGCATAGGGCATCGGATAGAGGCTGATGTCGAGCGCGCCCTTGCGCATCGCGGAGAACTGCGCGTTGGTCTTGATCAGCGAGGAGTTCGGATAGATTTCAGCGGCGATGTCGCCATTGCTGCGCTTGGCGACTTCGGCGGCGAACATGCGGCAGAGCCGGTCGCGGAAATCGCCCTTGTCGATGGTGCCACCCGGGAACTGGTGCGAGATCTTCAGCGTGGTGGCGGCCTGCGCCGTACCGGTGCCGAAACGAAGAATGGCGGGTGCGGCGACGGCGGTCGCGATCAGATGACGGCGCGTAAGCATGGTGTGATCCCCTTGGACGTTCTTGTTTGGGTGATTTGGGTCGGGTCTTTGAGACCGCGCTTTAGGCCCATCCTAGCCGGTCTTTCACCCCGTGTTCTCTCATCTGATAGTTCGAGACCGAATGCCGCGGCAAGTGCCGGTCGTGCTGCGCTGCACACTTCCGATCCGCGCGGGACGACGCCAAACAAAGGATGGTCGCGGCGAAATTTATCGGCGAGCGCGTAACAACGCCGCGTGGCAATCCGTCGAGACAGGATAGCGGCATCCGTCGCTGACCAACACCATCTCGAAGGGAAGACTGCTCATGACCATTCGCACCCGCATCGTGCTCGGCGTTTCGGCTGCCGCTCTGTCGCTTGGCCTCGCGCTGTCGCCGGCCGCCTTTGCTCAGGACAAGATGGGCAAGGACGACGGCATGATGAAGAAGGACACGATGTCCAAAGACGGCATGAAGAAGGATACCATGTCCAAGGACAGCGGCATGAAGAAGGATCACATGTCGAAAGACGGAATGAAGAAAGACGACGGGATGATGAAGAAGAATTGATCCCCGTCCTCGTCGCGCAACGCTCGCCTGAGGCGAGCCCGCGCGATCTCGAATTCCGGGTGCGGCCCCACGGACCGCCCCGGAGTGGCGCTTCAGTTCAATTTCAATTGAACGTTACTTTTGAGCGTTACTTGCGCTTGGCCTTGCGGGCCGCGTAACGGGCGTCGCGCTTGGCCTTCTGCTCGGCTTCCAGAGTTGCCTGCCTTTCGGCGGCTTCCTGGGCCTCGCGTGCAATCCGCGCGGCCTCGGCAGCCTTGGCTTCTTCCTCGATCCGCTTCTGCTCGGTCTTTTCGGCTTCGCGCGCAGCCTTGGCCTCGGCGCGCTTGGCCGCGAGGGCCTCGCGCTCGGCGCGGCGTGCCGCAACGGCCGGATCATCGGGACCCGGCTGCGACTTGAACTTGTTCAAAAGATTTTTGCGGGCGTCCTGTGCCGCCTTTTGCCGGTCTGCGAAGCCGGGTTCCCTGAATCCACTCATTACGAGCCTTGTCTTCCTCGCTTTCAATCCTACATCGGTGCCTGTTGGTACGTCGGCTGGGCATAGCAGGCGCCACGCGACGCAGAAGCGTGTACATCGGCGCGCGTCGCGAAGCCACCCATAATCGCAGCCGACCAGGTCAACGAAAAATCGCCAGCCCCGACGATCTCGTAGCCCGGAAAAACTGCCGAATTGTGATGTCCCTCATAGGGGAGCATGCGGAGCGGCGCCTAGCGTCCGCCCCCAACGAGACGGAGCACGGGCATGACGATCTTCCGACTGAGCCTGAAGGCGGTCGCAGCCGCCTTCGTGGTGGCGGCGCTGGCCGGCGCCGCGTTGCTGCTAGCCCGTCCGCAGCCGATCGAGAGCGCCGTTCTCGGTGCGGATTGGGAATGCACCCAAACAGCGTTCGTGCTCACAACCTGTGCACCGCGGGTCCAGGAGGCAATTCCGGCCGTCGAGACCTCGCGCAAGGATGCGATCCGGCAGACCCGGGGCTGAGCGCGCGAGGCTGACCAGGATGTGACGGGCTGCCGCAGAGGTGATAAAGCCAGTCCGGTTGCGCAATCAGGTAGCCATGCCCAAGCCTGAACCGGGCCAGAAGCCCAAATCCCCTAGAAGACCTCCACCCCCTGACAGCCGCCGCGGCGCGATTGCCGGCTTGATCATCGCGCTTCTGATCCTCGGCGTCGGCTGGTGGCTTGCCCGCGATCTCACTTCGGCCAGCAAGATGCAGGACTGTCTGATGTCGGGGCGGACCAATTGCAATGTGATCGAGCCGGCGCGCTAGGAGCGTCCGGCGCGACCCTCTGCAGCCTTTTGGGGCCGAAAAATTGCTCTGATCTTAATCATTTGTAACGGGACTTGGCCGATCAAGCAGGTCAGTTATGTCGGCCGGCATCAGCCCAGCGTGAGGCGAATCGTCTATCGCGCCAGGGACCACGGCAATCGAGAGTAGGGGGTCAAGCACGCATGAGTGCGTCCAGCCGCATGAAGATCATCATTCCCTTGGTTTCGGCCATGTCGTTGCTCGCGCTGTCGGCGCAGGCGCAGGAGGCCAGACCGCCGAAGGAGGCAGGCCAACTGCCGGCACGGCCGGCCGCAGGCGCGCCGCCCCAGACCAATCAGAACATGCGCAAGGGTCCTTCGCCGCAGCAGGCGACCCGGCCCGCACCGCAGCCCCATGCCGGTCCCGGCCCGCGCACCGCCGGCGGTTCGCCATCGGCACGTTATGCGCGCGATCCCGCTCCGGCGCGCGACTGGGGCGGACACGCCTATCGCGGCAATCTCGCCTGGGAGGGCGGGCGCTGGCGTCACGATGTCCGCAACGGTCGCTCCGGCTGGTGGTGGGACGTTGGCGGCGTCTGGTATTATTATCCGCAGCGGATGGCGGGCCCGCCGGCCTACATTTCGGAGGACTACATCGACGATGTGCCGGTGGCTATGCCCCACCTCCGGTCGCGTATGCGCCGCCACCCCCGCCTCCGCCGCCGGCCGATCCCGGCGCGAGCGCACTGGGCGGCGCCATCGTCGGCGGCGTGCTGGGTGGTCTGCTCTCGGGCAACGCAACGGGTGCTGCCGCAGGCGCGGTTCTCGGCGGGGCGACCGGCGCAATTGCCGGTGCTACGGCGGCATCTCAGCCCGGCTATTACTGGGCGCAGGACACTTGCTATTACCGCTATCCGAACGGCCAGTACGTGCAGGCCGATCCCCGCGCGTGCTATTGAGCTTTCCAAACTGGATCTGAAGCAGCAGAGGCGGGCCGAGGCCCGCCTCTTTTTTGCGCGCCGGCGATGGCTTCAAATTAGCGCTGGCGCTCGTTGCCGCCTCGCGCAAGTCTCAAAAGAAAAATGTCGGGATGATTCGCGGGGATGTGGGACATGCTGGATGCCATCCAGATCAGCGTGGCGTTGTGGGCCATTATCGTTTGCGGCGGGATCAAACTCTCGCGGATGCTGCCCCATTTGTTCTAGCGCACGACCCCTGTCGGTCGCTCGCGGCAGGCTCGTCGCCTTGCGCGTCAGGACACCAGCCAGTTGAAGAACGCCATCGCGGCCCAGACCAGGCCGCCGATCCAGGCCAGCATCACGATGGTGATCGTCCCGAGATAGGCGATGCCGAGCAGGTCGGACCTTTGTCGTTGCGTCGGGACGACCACTTCGGCTGCTGCTTTGTGTGTCATGACCTGAACACCACCGTGGAGCGTTGGAGCGCTGTTTAGCGGAGATACCGGGTGCAGGCTGTGACGCAGTTCACAGACCGTCAAACGAGCCTTGGATGCCGAGGAAAGTACCCCGCAATCATACGGGCGAAATTGCCATGCGCTTGTCCAGATCGGCCGGTTATAGGGTCAGCCTCATGTGCAGCAAGTACGATCCACAGCACGAGGCCGAGGCCGCGATGAGGCGGGCCGCAGCGTCCGAAGGCGCTGATCGGCAACGCCTGATCCAGCTGGCCCTGGCCTGGCACCAGCTCGCCCGCGATCGGCGTGAGGAGCGGACGGACTAGCCGCATTGCGGCCGGCAGCGTCTTTCGCGACAAGAAAAACCCCGTGCTCGGGGGACAAGCACGGGGTCCTTCAAAGCCGACCGGGGCTGGTAGGTCGGCACCACCTTATTTCGCCACATCCAACGTGCCGGTGGTGGTCTCGTTCCACCACGCGCAGAAATTTTCACAGGATTCGGGCCGCTTCATCCTGAACAGGATCGACCGCAGGATGCTGCGCCGGGAGCGGCGCAGACTGCTGCTGTCAAACGCCGCGATCGATGCCTACCGGCTGCGGCCTGTGCTCGTGACGCTCGATGCATGATTGATACGCGGCCGGACGGCGTGTCTGGTCGCTTCCACGCGCCCAGGCCCGAACGGCGAAGGCCAGTTGATGGTGACCGACCGCGGCGTTCGTAAGAGAGGCTTGCACCACTTCAAGGCGCTTTGCGATGCCGCCCGGGCTCACATCCACGGCAGCGTCAATCGCCAAAAACGCCATGGCGGTGGCGGCAACCCCGGATGTGATGGCCATTCTTGTCCAATCGGATGGCGGCATCACAATATCCTTCGACAGCTCTTTTGCATGCCGGATAGGTAGGACTCTCCGGGCCGCCGGACAGGTCTGCGCACGACTTCTTGAAGTGCGACCAGATCGGAATGAATCGGCGAGGCTCGAAGCGGCTCCATGAACTAAGAAAAAGCCCCCGAAGGGGCTTATTGTCTTATGCCGCTTCCGTCTTCGGCACGGCGTCGGCATTCACCGACAGTTTGACGAGGTCGCCCTCGACCGCGCCGACATATTTCATGTCGATATAGTGATGATGGTCCTTGTGACCCTCGGGGCTGTCCTTCCGGGTCAGCTTGATGCGGTTACCCTCGACGCGGTCGACGGTGCCGACATGGGCGCCGTCCTTGCCGATGATTTTCATGTGCTCTCTGATATCAGCCATGATGACCTCCTTGCAGGGTCTTTAACTGCGAACAGCGGCCTTCGTTGCAGACCGCGCGGGCAGATGCTGGACCCAACGCAGGGCCCGGACGTTGACGTTGCAGATGGCACCTGTCCAAGATCCGCATGGAGACGCTTGCAGCCTATCTGGAACGAAAGCATCAGGAACTCAGGCTGTTGAATGATTGTCTGAGGAACCGGCTCGATTTGGCACGTCCGCGATCCGTCGACGAGGTCGTCAGGTCCAAATTCCAGATCACTGCGGCGCTGAGGGCGGAGCATGAGCTGCATGAGTGGAAGGCGACGGAGACGGCCTGGTCGCATACGGCCGAGCCTGCCAGCGGGCCGTTCGAGTTCAGTTACGACTACCAGCGCGCCGATCTCAGGGTACGCGGTCCTTCGTTCTATGAGCTCGAGTGCGGCTGCACGAGCACGGCGATCTACACCGCTTCAGGCATGGCCGCGCTCTCCGCCGTGCTCCTTGCCTCGGCGCACACTGTCGACAGTGCTGACATCCTGGTGCTTCCGGGCTCCTACGGCGAGACGCTGGAGCTGATCCGGAGCTTTGTCCCTCATCTGCAACTCGTGAGCTTGAACCTTCCGCTAGGCGATGGGTTTGCCAAGGCGAATTCTCCGCGCATGCTTCTGCTGGATTCCTGCTCCTTTGCCGGCGCTTTCGAGGCCGCGCTGCGTAGTGATGGCTCGGGGCTCGATCTCCTGGTTTTCGACACGACCTGTTTCGCCGGCAGATCGGGTCGCATCAGGCGTGTCCTGCGGTGGGCCCGGCGATACGGAATTCCGCTGGTGCTGGTGCGAAGCCACAACAAACTCGATTCGCTCGGAGCGGAATATGGCCGGCTCGGCTCTGCGGTTTTCGTGCATGGCGATGAGAACGAGCAGCGGGCGGGGCGACTCGACTGCAAAGGGCTCGCCGCCGAAACGCGTAACGCGGTGCGGCTGCTCGGCGGCGCGGCGCTGCCGGCACATTTCCCGCCCTTTGCCGGCAGTGCGACCTATTGGGCTCTGACGAAAAGGCGCGTTGCGGCGATCTTGCGCAACGGACGAAGCACGGCCCGATATTTTGCCGCAAAGCTCCCGGCGCTCTCGGCCGAGCTCCATTTCACCCACGGCCTCTACGTGACGCTTCGGGGCAGGCGCCCGCTCGACGAGGCGCGCGCGCGACAGGCCGCCGAAGACATGAGCAACGAACTGCACGGAGAGGGCTTTCCCATCCGTCACGCCGGCAGCTTCGGTTTCGACTTCGCCGCGACCGAGTGGTTTCACGATGCGACCACGGACCAGTACAGCGTCCGCGTGGCGATTCCCGACCTTCCGACGGAGCTGTGGACCAATCTGGCTGCGGCCATCGCCCAGTGGTGGGTGACGCATCAGGCTGATGTTGGAAGATGAACGCGACTGGCGATCCCGGCAGGACTCGAACCTGCAACCCGCGGAGTAGAAATCCGCTACTCTATCCAGTTGAGCTACGGGACCGTTTTCAGCCGCCCCGGTCGGGGCTGGCTGTTCATCTACCATGCCCAATATGAAAAATCTGGCGTTTCGCCAAGTCTGAACCGAACCGTTTTCCTCAGAGCCGCGACAAAGCGGAACGGTGGGGTGTCAGGGTGCCGGGTTGAGCGGCAGTGTACTGGACGATGGATCACATCGCCGGGAGCGCTGGCTAGCTTCCGGGACACGGCCACCGGTCGACCGGCCTGGTATTGCTGCGCCATCAGGACGGCGTGCGCGGCGGTACCTTGATCGGTCTCCTCTGGGCCTGCCTTGTCATGGCGAATGCGACGATTTGCACCTTTGGTTCCATCGCCTTGAGTCCGTCACCTTTCCGCGCACTTCATTTGCCGCCGCGGCGTTCGTCCGCGATTTCCGGGAGTCCATCATGATCGGTTTGATCCGCGCCGTCACACTCTGCGCCACGCTGGCGCTCGGCCTTAGCGCAGCACTGGCCGCCGACAAGGCGTTCAAGCGCGATGATCTCGCCGATTCCGCAATCAAGCTGGAGGCCCAGATCAAGAGCGAGGCGGGGCCGGTCGCCAAGACCAGTGCGACGCTGCGTACCGACGCCGACGCCGCGTTCCGGCGCAACGACTATCGCACCGGCCTCTCGGTGCTCGGGCAGATCGCGGCGACCACGCCGGAGGATGCCGGCAACTGGCTGCGGCTCGCCAAGGTCATCTTCCAGATCTCGCCGAAGACGTCGAGCGAGCAGACGTTCCTCTGGGAGCGCGCCTCGACTGCCGCCTATATCGCTTACCAGCGCGCTGGCAATCCGGGCGAGGAGGCCGACGCGCTCGCCGTGCTCGGCAAGTCAATGGCCGAACGCAAGCTGTGGCGGCCGGCGCTGGATGCGATGCGGCTGTCGCTTGACATGCGCGAGGTCGCCGAAGTCCGCGGCCAGTATGAGAAGCTGCGCGACGAGCATGGTTTCCGGCTGCTCGACTATACGGTGGACTCGGATTCGGCGAGCCCGCGCGCTTGCTTCCAGTTCTCGGAGGAATTGGCCAAGCGCACCGACTTCGCGCCGTTCCTGGCGCTGGCTGGCACCGACAAGCCGGCGCTGTCGGCCGAGGGCAAGCAGCTCTGCGTCGACGGGCTGAAGCACGGCGAGCGCTACAACATCAATCTGCGCGCCGGCCTGCCATCGGCCGTGAAGGAGGGCCTGCCGAAATCGGCCGAGTTCAACGTCTATGTGCGCGACCGAAAACCCTTCGTGCGCTTCACCAGCCGCGCCTATGTGCTGCCCAGGACCGGCCAGCGCGGCATTCCCGTGGTCAGCGTCAACACGCCCGCGGTCAGCATCAACGTGTTCCGGATCGGCGACCGCAATCTGATCAACACGGTCGTTGACAGCGACTTCCAGAAGACGCTGTCGAAATATCAGCTCTCCGATCTGGGCGACGAGCGCGGCGTCAAGGTCTGGTCCGGCGAGCTTGCGACCGCGATGACACTGAACCAGGACGTCACCACGGCTTTCCCGGTCGACCAGGCGCTCGGCGAGCTCCAGCCCGGTGTGTACGTCATGACCGCTGCGGCCAAGGGGCCGGGCTCCGACGACGAGTACCAGCTCGCCACGCAATGGTTCATCGTCTCCGATCTCGGCGTGTCGGCCTATTCCGGCAATGACGGCATCCACGTCTTCGTCAACTCGCTGGCCTCAACCGATCCGGTCGGCAAGGCCGAGGTGCGCCTGGTTGCCCGCAACAACGAGATCTTGGCCACCCGCAAGACCGACGACAGCGGCCATGTGCTGTTCGAGGCGGGGCTCGCGCGCGGCGAGGGCGGGCTGTCGCCGGCGCTGCTCACCGTCACCGGCGAGAAGGCCGATTATGCCTTCCTCAGCCTGAAGACGAGCGCCTTCGACCTGTCCGACCGCGGCGTCTCGGGGCGCGCAGTCCCGGCCGGCGCAGATGCCTTCGTCTATGCCGAGCGCGGCGTCTATCGCTCCAGCGAGACTGTCTATCTGACGGCGCTGCTGCGCGACGGGCAGGGCAATGCCGTCACCGGCGGGCCGCTGACGCTGGTGATCGAGCGGCCCGACGGCGTCGAATTCCGCCGCGCCGTGCTGTCCGACCAGGGCGCCGGCGGCCGCACGCTCGCCGTGCCGCTCAACTCGGCCGTCCCGACCGGGACCTGGCGGGTGCGCGCCTTCACCGACCCGAAGGGCACATCGGTCGGCGAGACCACCTTCATGGTCGAGGACTACGTCCCCGATCGGATCGAATTCGACTTGTCTGCCAAGGACAAGCTGATCAAAGCTAATGCTCCAGTGGAGCTGAAGGCGGACGGTCATTTCCTCTATGGTGCGCCGGCCTCGGGCCTCCAGCTCGAAGGCGACATGCTGGTGGCGCCGGCGAGCCAGCGCCCGGGCTTTGCCGGTCACCAGTTCGGCGTCGACGACGAGGAGACCACCTCGAACGAGCGCACGCCGCTGGAGAACCTGCCCGAAGCTGACGCCAACGGCGTTGCGACCTTCCCGGTGACGCTGGACAAGCAGCCGGCCTCGACGCGGCCGCAAGAGGCACAGATCTTCGTCCGCATGGTCGAGACCGGCGGCCGTGCCGTCGAACGCAAGCTCGTGCTGCCGATCGCGCCAGCGACCGCCATGATCGGCGTCAAGCCGCTGTTCGGCGACAAGAACGTCGCCGAGGGCGACAAGGCCGAGTTCGACGTCGTGTTCGTCTCGCCCGAGGGCAAGACGCTGCCGCGCGACGGCCTGCGCTACGAGCTCCTGAAGATGGAGTCGCGCTATCAATGGTATCGCCAGAACAATTACTGGGAGTACGAGCCGGTCAAGTCGACGTCGCGCGTTGCCGACGGCGATGTCGTGATCGCCGCCGACAAGCCGTCGCGGATTTCGCTGAACCCCCAGCCCGGCCGCTATCGGCTGGATGTGAAATCGAACGACGCCGACGGCCCGGTGACCTCCGTGCAGTTCGACGTCGGCTGGTATTCCGACGGTAGCGCCGACACGCCGGACCTGTTGGAGACCTCGATCGACAAGCCACATTACGCCTCCGGCGACACCATGACGGTGTCCGTCAACGTGCGCAGCGCCGGCAAGCTGACCATCAACGTGCTCGGCGACCGCCTGCTGACGACGCAGACCATCGACGTCAAGGAAGGCACCGCGCAGGTGAAGCTTCCAATCGGCAAGGACTGGGGCACCGGCGCCTATGTGGTGGCGACGCTGCGCCGTCCGCTCGATGCGGCCGCCCAGCGCATGCCGGGCCGGGCGATCGGCCTGAAATGGTTCGGCATCGACAAGCAGACCCGCACGCTCCAGGTGCAGCTGACGCCGCCGGCGCTGATCCGGCCGAACTCGACCCTGAAGATCCCGGTCAAGCTCGACGGACTCAATCCGGGCGAGGACGCCAAGATCGTCATCGCCGCGGTCGATGTCGGCATCCTCAACCTCACCAATTACAAGCCGCCGGCGCCGGATGATTACTATCTCGGCCAGCGCCGCCTCAGCGCCGAGATCCGCGATCTCTACGGCCAGCTGATCGACGGCATGTCGGGCACGCGCGGCCAGATCAAGTCCGGCGGCGATGCCGGTGCGGGCGAACTCCAGGGCTCGCCGCCTACGCAGAAGCCGCTCGCGCTCTACTCGGGCATCGTCACGGTCGCAGCTGACGGCACCGCCGAAGTGAGCTTCGACATTCCGGAGTTCGCCGGCACCGCGCGCGTGATGGCGGTGGCGTGGACCGCGACCAAGCTCGGCCGCGCCAATACGGATGTCGTGATCCGCGATCCCGTGGTGCTGACGACGACCCTGCCGCGCTTCCTGCTCAACGGCGACCGCGGCACGGTCAATCTCGAGATCGACAATGTCGAGGGCCAGGCCGGCGACTACGTCATCAACGTGAAGACCGGCGGCCCCCTGAAGATGACGGGTAATCCCGCCACCACGGTCAAGCTCGCCGCCAAGCAGCGCAACGCGTTCTCGCTCGCCATCGACGCGACCGCGGCGGGGCAGGCGACGCTTGACGTCGACATCAAGGGACCGAACGGCCTTACGCTCGCGCGCCACTATGCGCTCGACGTCAAGGCGGCGACGCAGGTCCTGGCACGGCGTTCGATCCGGACGCTTGCGAAGGGTGAGAGCCTGACGCTGACCTCGGACATGTTCTCCGACCTCGTGCCGGGCACCGGCAGCATCTCGGTTTCGGCGAGCCTGTCGACCGCGCTCGATGCTGCGACGATCCTGAAAGCGCTCGACCGCTATCCCTATGGCTGCTCGGAGCAGATCACGAGCCGCGCGATGCCGCTGCTCTACGTCAACGATCTCGCCGCTGGCGCACATCTCGCCATGGACACCGAGGTTGACCAGCGCATCCGCGACGCGATCGAGCGGCTCTTGGCGCGGCAGGGCTCCAACGGCTCGTTCGGCCTGTGGTCGGCGGGCGGCGATGATGTCTGGCTCGACGCCTATGTGACGGACTTCCTGACCCGCGCCCGCGAAAAGGGCTTTGCGGTGCCGGACGTGCTGTTCAAGAACGCGCTCGACCGCATCCGCAACTCCGTCGTCAATGCCAACGAGCCGGAGAAGGACGGCGGCCGCGAGCTCGCCTACGGCCTCTACGTGCTCGCACGCAATGGCGCGGCTCCCATCGGCGATCTCCGCTATCTCGCCGATACCAAGCTGAGCAACCTCGCAACGCCGATTGCGAAGTCGCAGCTTGCGGCGGCGCTGGCACTGGTCGGCGACCGCAACCGTGCGGAACGCGTCTATAGCGCGGCCCTCGACAGTCTCGCACCAAAACCGGTGCTGGAGTTCGGCCGCACCGACTATGGCTCGCAGCTCCGTGATGCCGCGGCGCTGGTGTCGCTCGCGAGTGAAGGCAACGCGCCGAAGGCAACGCTGACGCAGGCGGTATCGCGGGTCGAGACCGCGCGCGGGCTGACGCCCTACACCTCCACGCAGGAGAATGCGTGGCTGGTGCTGGCGGCCCGGGCGCTGGCCAAGGAGAACTTGTCCATGGAGGTGGACGGCCAGCCGGTCAAGACCGCGCTCTATCGCAGCTACAAGGCCGCGACGCTGGAGGGCAAGCCGCTGACGATCACCAACACCGGCGATGCGCCGGTGCAGGCGGTGGTCTCGGTGTCGGGCTCGCCGGTCACGCCGGAGCCGGCGGCGTCGAACGGCTTCAAGATCGAGCGCAATTACTTCACGCTCGACGGCAAGCCCGCCGACATCAGCAAGGTCAAGCAGAACCAGCGGTTTGCGGTGGTGCTGAAGATCACCGAGGCGAAGCCCGAATACGGCCACATCATGGTGTCGGACTATCTGCCGGCGGGCCTCGAGATCGACAATCCGAAGCTGGTCTCGTCCGGCGACAGCGGCACGCTGGACTGGATCGAGGACGGCGAGGAGCCTGAAGACACCGAATTCCGTGACGACCGGTTCACCGCGGCGGTCGACCGGGCCTCGGATTCCAAATCGGTCTTCACCGTCGCCTATGTCGTGCGTGCGGTCTCGCCCGGCAAATACGTGCTGCCGCAGGCCTATGTCGAGGACATGTATAATCCCTCGCGCTACGGCCGCACCGGGACGGGAACCGTCGAGGTGCGGGCGGCGAAGTGAGTGTTTGGAATGATTGACGCTCCGAACGGGCCACAATCTCCGTCGTCATGCCCGGGCTTGTCCCGGGCATCCACGGACGTTGGCCCCGCGAGCAAGAACGTGGATGGCCGGGCCTCCGCCTCGCCGAAGCGGCTTCGGCCGCGCAGGCGGGACAAGCCCGGCCATGACGGAGCAGGGGGCAGGGGCTTTCGCGTCCTCTCCGCCCTCGCGCTGATGTTCATCCTCACCGTCGTCGGGTTCGTCGGCTGGGTCTACTCCCTCGGTCCTTTGCCGCTCGACGAGGCGCGGCAGGTCTCCACCACCATTGTCGATCGCAATGGCAAGCTGCTGCGCGCCTATGCCATGGCGGACGGGCGGTGGCGGCTGCCGGTCGATGCCAGGACGAACGTCGATCCGACCTATCTAAAACTGCTGCTCGCCTATGAGGACCAGCGCTTCTACGCCCATGATGGCATCGACCCGCTGGCGCTGGGCCGGGCCGCATTGCAGCTTGCAACGCGCGGCCACATCGTGTCGGGTGGCTCGACCATCAGCATGCAGCTTGCGCGGCTGATGGAGCCGCGGCGACAGCGTTCGCTCTATGCCAAGCTGCGGCAGATGGTGCGGGCCATCGAGATCGAGCGAAGCTTGAGCAAGGAGCAGATCCTCGATCTCTATCTCGCGCTCGCGCCTTACGGCGGCAATCTCGAAGGCATCCGGGCCGCTTCGATTGCCTATCTGGGCAAGGAGCCGAAGCGGCTGTCGCTGGCTGAGGCCGCGCTGCTGGTGGCTCTGCCGCAATCGCCGGAGACGCGCCGGCTTGATCGCCATCCCGAGGCAGCCCGCATCGCGCGCGACCGCGTGCTCGACCGCATGGTCTCGGAGCATCAGGTCAGCGCGGAGGACGCGAAGCAGGCCAAGGCCGTTCCCATTCCGAAGCTGCGCAAGCCGATGCCGATCCTGGCGCCGCATGCCTCCGACACCGCGCTTTCGATCGTGAAGGACACGCCGGTCATCAAGCTGACGCTGGATGCGAACTTGCAGAAGGTGCTGGAGCCGCTGGCACGTGATCGCGCCATCGCGCTCGGGCCGAACATCTCGGTCGGCATCATCGTGGTCGACAATGAGAGCGGCGACGTGCTCGCCCGCGTCGGCTCGGCCGATTATTTCGACGAGAGCCGGGCAGGGCAGGTCGACATGACCCGCGCCATTCGCTCGCCGGGCTCGACGCTGAAGCCTTTCATCTACGGGCTCGCCTTCGAGGATGGCTTCGTCCATCCGGAGAGCCTGATCGACGACCGGCCGGTCCGCTTCGGCTCCTACGCGCCGGAAAATTTCGACATGACGTTTCAGGGCACGGTACCGGTGCGGAAGGCGCTGCAATTGTCTCTGAACGTGCCTGCCATCGTGCTGCTCGATCGCGTCGGCTCCAGCCGGTTGGCCTCGCGGTTGCGGCAGGCTGGCGGCAATCTCGTGTTGCCCAAGGACGAGGCGCCGGGGCTCGCCATGGGTCTCGGCGGCGTCGGCGTCACGCTCCAGGACCTCGTCCAGCTCTATACAGGTTTCGCCCGGCTCGGCACCACCAAGCCGCTGCGCGAGGTCATGGCTGACAGGGATGACCGCGAGCCGTTGCGGCTGCTGGATCAGGTTGCGGCCTGGCAGGTCGGCAACGTGCTCTTGGGCACGCCGCCCCCGGAGAACGCCGCCCATAACCGGATCGCCTTCAAGACCGGCACCTCCTACGGTTATCGCGATGCCTGGTCGGTGGGCTTCGACGGCCGCATGACGATCGGCGTCTGGGTCGGCCGGCCCGACGGTGCGCCGGTTCCCGGGCTGATCGGGCGCGTCGCTGCCGCGCCGATCCTGTTCGACGCCTTCGCCCGGACCGGCAAGACACTGACACCGTTGCCGAAGGCGCCGAGGGGAACCCTGGTGGCCAGCAACAGCAAGCTGCCGCTGCCGCTGAAGCGGTTCCGTCCCGTCGGGGAACTGGTGCGCACCGGGGGCGAGCAGGCGCTGCACATTCAGTTTCCGCTCAACGGCTCGCGGATCGACGTCGATCGATCGGGTGGTCGGGAGAGCGCAGCCATGCCGGTCAAAGTCGCCGGCGGCGTTCTGCCCATGACCGTCATGGTTAACGGAACCGCGCTCGGCGAGATCGACGGCCGCCGCCAGCGGCTGATCGATCCGCCCGGCCCGGGCTTTGCGCGGCTCACCGTGATCGACGCCACGGGCGCGGCGGACACAGTTGTCATTCGAATTCAATGAGCCCGGCTTAAGCGGTTGTGGCGATGGCGGTTTCAGCGTAAGCGGAACCAATGGCCGAGACCTACCCAACTCCCCGTTTTGGAGCCCCCCGCGAGCCGAAATCGCCCGTCAATCCAGGCAGCGGGCTCGTGCGCATGCTCGATATCGTCACGGCCAGCCACGCTCGTGCGGTCGGCTTCCTGGTGCTGTGTGCGCTGCTGCTATTCCTGCCGGGCTTCTTCACCATCCCGCCGATCGACCGCGACGAAGCGCGCTTTGCCCAGGCCACCAAGCAGATGGTCGAGAGTGGCGACTTTGTCGACATCCGCTTTCAGGAGGACGTCCGCTACAAGAAGCCGGTCGGCATCTACTGGCTGCAATCGGCCGCGGTCGAAACCGCTGCGGCGCTCAAGTTGCCGAAGGCCGAATTGCGCATCTGGGTCTACCGGCTGCCGTCGCTGTTAGCAGCGATCGGCGCCGTGCTCATGACCTATTGGGCCGCGCTCGGTTTCGTCACGCGGCGCGCCGCGGTGCTGGCGGCGCTGATGATGTGCGCATCGGTGCTGCTGGGTGTCGAGGCGCGTCTCGCCAAGACCGATGCGATGCTGCTGCTCTGTGTGGTCGCCGCGATGGGCGCGATGGCGCGGGCCTATCTGTCCTGGCAGCGCGCGGAAGATGAGACCCATCCGCCCTGGAGCTGGCCGGCGATCTTCTGGAGCGCGCTCGCCGTCGGTATCCTGATCAAGGGTCCGCTGATCCTGATGTTCGCGGGCCTGACCATCGTCGCGCTCGCGATCCAGGATCGCGATGCCTCCTGGCTGTGGCGGCTGCGTCCGGTCTGGGGCCTGATGTGGATGCTGGTGCTGGTGCTGCCCTGGTTCGTCGCGATCTTCTGGCGCGCGGGCGATGCCTTCTTCGCCGATTCCGTCGGCGGCGACATGCTGAGCAAGATAGGCGCTCAGGAATCCCACGGCGCGCCGCCTGGACTTTATCTCGCGCTGTTCTGGATCACCTTCTGGCCCGGCGCGCCG
>NZ_PSRT01000053.1 GCF_004212635.1 Bradyrhizobium genosp. SA-3
GGCCGCCGCCCCGGTGGTGGAGGCCAATTCGGCCCCGGCTGCAGCTTCGCCGGCCGCGACCCCCGACGCCAATGACCTCGTGCGCGCCGCGATCGAGCGTCTGCGCAAATCGCCCGAGGGCAAGGCCGCTGAGGCCAAATCGGCCGAGACCAAATCTTCCGAAACCAAGCCCGCTGAAAGGCCGGCGGAGCCTGCGGCACGAGAAGCCGCCCGCATCCCGGAGGCTCCGCGTGTGACCACTGCGGAGCCGTCCCCGGTGCGTCCGCTGCCGCCGCCGATCACGGTGTCGACGCCATCATCCGAGGCCTATGGCAATGGCGGCTCGTCGCCGGTCAACCCGCCCTACACGGCCTCGGTCGGCGGCAATGACGACCCGAATCGGGTGACGCCGCCGGCTGATATTCCCGTGCCGGTGATCGCACCGCCGCTCGATCTGCGCGCCGACGCCGGCGCGCCCACGACCATGCAGCGGCCAAAGACCAATGTCGCCGATGAGATGCTGTCCGGCATGAAATCGATGTTCCACGCCGTTCTGCCGAAGCCCGCCACCCCCGATTAGGACGGCATCTGAGCCGCGCTGTCAGCCGCCGACGCGGGCAAGGCCGCTGCGGGCGGCATCGTCGCGTGGGCGAAGCGAGACCGCCTTGGTGTAGGACGCCGCTGCCTTGGCCCTGTCGCCCAGCCGCTCATAGGCCTGTCCGCGGGTGGTCCAGACCTGGGCGTTGTGCGGATCGGCCTCGGAGGCCTCGTCCAGATCGGCTGCGGCCTCCTTGACCTTGCCGAGCGCGAGATAGCTGGTGGCGCGGCCGAGCAGCGGCTCGACCTTCTGCGGGTTGAGCCCGCTCGCAGCGCTGAAATCGGCAATTGCGAAATCGTGCTGGTTATTGCCCTGATAGATCAAGGCACGGCCATAGAGCGCCTGCGCATTGTAGGGATCGAGCCCGACCGCGCGATTGAACTCGTCGAGCGCAGCTGCGGTCTCGCCTGACTTCGCCAGGGATTGGGCCTTTGCGGTGTGGGCCTGGGCTTCGCCGACATTGACGGCGCTGACCGCGCTTTCGGCGGCCGCAGTCGCCTTCGGCGCCTCCTGAGGCTTCTCCTTCTCCGGCATCAGCGATCCCAGATCGAAGGAGCAGCTGCACAGCGCAATCCCCATCAAAGCCGGCACGAACGGCCGCTGCCAGATCTGGCGCAGCCGCGCCAAGCTGCGCTCGGGGAAAGGGGAGGCCATCTACGGTTCGCTCGCGCTGGTGCCGCATCGGTAGTGCCCCCGTCCCAGAAGAAGGCACCGCTCACAAAACAATAACGCGGGCCAGGGGCCCGCGTCATCGAAAACTGAAGTCTTGCAAGATCCGGTAGATCAGCGCGGTCCGCGCGGACCTGCACCGGGGCCGCCACGACCACCGCGATCACCGCCGGGACCTGCGCCGAACACCGGCTTCGGCTTCATCGGCAGCAGGCCTTCGCGCTGCAGCTTCTTGCGGGCCAGCTTGCGCGCGCGGCGCACGGCTTCGGCCTTTTCGCGGGCCTTCTTCTCGGAGGGCTTCTCGTAGTGACCGCGGAGCTTCATCTCGCGGAAAATTCCCTCGCGCTGCATCTTCTTCTTCAGCGCCTTGAGGGCTTGATCGACATTGTTATCGCGAACGAGAACCTGCACGCGGCATCCTCTTCAGGTGGATCGGATTTGAATTCTGATAAGTCAAAGGGGATGGCGAAACGCGCAAGCCCTTAACCTTGAGCGCGCGGATGTATCAGACAAAACTGCAGATGTCCACCGGCCAAGGGGGATTTTGGGCCAAGTTCGGCCATTAAATGCGGCGAAAATACCTCTGTGCGGCCCCGATTTGGGCGATTCGGTGCCAATGACGGGGCCGTTTCCGGAGCTTTGCTCCGGAAACTTGAAATCAGGGGGACCACACATGGATATGAAAAAATACGCCGCCGAAGCCATCGGCACCTTCTGGCTCACATTCGCAGGCTGCGGCAGCGCGGTCATTGCCGCCGGCTTTCCTCAGGTCGGCATCGGTCTCGTCGGTGTGTCCCTGGCGTTCGGGTTGAGCGTCGTCACCATGGCCTATGCGATCGGCCACATCTCGGGTTGCCATCTCAATCCTGCCGTCACGATTGGCCTTGCCGCCGGCGGGCGCTTTCCGGCCGGCCAGATCCTGCCCTATGTGATCGCCCAGGTGGCGGGCGCGATCGTTGCCGCGTGGCTGCTCTATGTCATCGCGAGCGGGGCGCCCGGATTTGACGTCACCAAGGGCTTCGCGTCCAACGGCTATGACGCGCATTCGCCCGGCCAGTACAGCATGATCGTGTGCTTCCTCACAGAGGTGGTGATGACCATGATGTTCCTGTTCATCATCATGGGCGCTACCCATGGCCGCGCGCCCGCGGGCTTCGCGCCGCTCGCGATCGGGCTCGCGCTGGTGATGATCCATCTCGTCAGCATCCCCGTCACCAACACCTCGGTGAACCCGGCGCGCAGCACCGGTCCCGCGCTGTTCGTCGGCGGCTGGGCGCTGTCGCAGCTCTGGCTGTTCTGGGTCGCGCCATTGATCGGCGGCGCGCTGGGCGGGGTGATCTACCGCTGGCTCAGCGAGGAGCCCACAGGCATCGTCGCAGGCGTGAAGACTGCGTAATCGCTAGAGCATGATCCGGAAAAAGTGTGCAGCGGTTTTCCGGAAAGATCATGCTCAAACAATAACCTAAAGCGCAATGACGATTCATCCTGATCTCATCGCGCTTTAGGGGGATCGCAGCGATTGCTGCGGTCCCCTCAGGTGCCTTTCGTCGGCCTGACTTCGGTGATGTGTCCCATCTTGCGGCCGGGGCGCGGCGTGCCCTTGCCGTAGATGTGCACCGTGGCGCCGGGAACGGTCAGCCATTTGTCGTAGTCATTGATCTCGTCGCCGATCAGATTGGTCATGGTGACGACTTCGCCGTGGCGCACGGGCTTGCCGAGCGGCCAGCCGGCGATGGCGCGGATGTGCTGCTCGAACTGCGAGATGGATGCGCCGTCCAGCGTCCAGTGTCCGGAATTGTGCACGCGCGGAGCGATCTCGTTGACCAGCACCTTCGGTCCGGTGCCGTTGGCGAGCACGAACATCTCGACGGCAAGCACGCCGACATAGTCCAGAGCGTTCGCGATCTTGCCGGCGATGCTGCGTGCTTCCTCGGCGAGCGAATCCGGGATCGGCGCGGGCGCGCGCGATATCTTCAGAATGTGGTCGCGGTGCTCGTTCTCGGTGACATCGAAACACTCGACCTGACCCGCGGCCGAGCGCGCGGCGATCACGGAGATCTCGCGCTCGAACGGCACGAAGGCCTCCAGGATCGCCGATTTGGTGGCGAGGCTGGTCCACACCTTGGCGATGTCGTCGCCCTCGCGGATGATGGCCTGGCCCTTGCCGTCATAACCGAAGCGGCGGGTCTTCAGGACGGCCGGAAGACCGATTCGCACGATCGCCTCGCGCAGCGAGGAAACGGAGGTGACGTCGGCATAGGCGGCCGTGCCGATGCCAAGCCGCGTCACGAAATCCTTCTCGGCCAGCCGGTCCTGGGTGGTCTCGAGGATCTTCCGGTTGGGCAGCACCGGGCGGCGCGCATCCAGCACCATCGCGGCGGCCGCCGGCACGTTCTCGAATTCGTAGGTGATGACGTCGACGTCGTTGGCGAACAGCTCGAGCGCCTCGACATCGGCATATTCGGCGCAGGTCGCATTCAGGACCACGTCGAAGGCCGGGGAATCCGGATCGGGCGAGAACATCTGGCAGCGCAGCCCGAGCCGCGCCGCAGCCATGGCCAGCATCCGGCCCAATTGTCCGCCGCCGAGGATTCCGATGGTGTCACCGGGCTTCAGCGTCACCTGCCTGGCGTCGGTCACGCCTTGTCCTCCGGACGCTCGGCAACCGCCTCGGTCTGCGCCTTGCGCCAGGCGGCCAGGCGACCGGACAGGGCGGGGTCGGACAGCGCCAGCACGGAAGCCGCCAGCAGCGCCGCATTGATCGCGCCGGCCTTGCCGATCGCGAGGGTGCCGACCGGGATGCCGGCGGGCATCTGAACGATCGAATACAGCGAATCGAGGCCTTTGAGCGTCTTCGATTCGATGGGGACACCGAACACCGGCAGTTCCGTCAGCGACGCCGCCATGCCCGGCAGGTGCGCGGCGCCGCCGGCGCCGGCGATGATGACCTTGTAACCCGCCGCCTTGGCGCCCTTGGCGAAAGCGAATAGCCGATCGGGGGTGCGGTGCGCCGAAACGATGCGGGTTTCGGCGGCGACACCGAGTGCGGCAAGCGTATCGGCGGCATGCCGCATCGTGTCCCAGTCCGACTGGCTTCCCATGATGATGGCGATCGGCGCGGTCATGACGTCAAATGTGCCCGGAAAACAGAAAGATAGGCCAGATTAAAGGTTCCGGCCGGCGGCTCGCAAGGCGGTGGCAAGGAGAAGGGAATGCACTATCCTGTCTTGGTGAATCCCCGCAAGCCTTCATTGAGCAGGATGCCCATGAAGAAACCAAAAAGGGCGAGTGCTGCGAAGGCCAAAACGGGCCGAAAGACCAGCGCCAGCCACTCCAAAGCCGCTGCCAAGCGTCCGGCTCGCCCGGCGCGGCGCCAAACGCCGGCCGATGGAGCCACGGAAACCATCAAGGCGACCATCCGCGGCTTGCGGAGCAAGCTCAAGGCGGCGGAGCGGCGGGTCGCGGAGCTCGAGGCGGCCGCTGACACCGATTTCCTGCTCGAGATTCCGAACCGGCGCGGTTTCGAGCGCGAGCTCAACCGTGCCATTGCCTACATGAAGCGCTACCGCGCCAGCGGGGCGCTGATCGTGCTCGACGTCGATCGGCTGAAGCCGATCAACGATTCCTTCGGACACGCCGCCGGCGACGAGGTGCTGAAGGCGGTTGCCGCGACGCTGACGCGGCAGGTCCGCGCCTCGGATGTGGTCGGTCGTCTTGGCGGCGACGAGTTCGTGCTGCTGCTGTGGAATCTCAGCGAGACCGACGCCAAGGCGAAGGCCGCCATCCTCGAGCAGGCGATCGACGAATTGTCATTCACATTTCAGGGCCGGCACGTGGCTGCGGGCGCCTCCGCCGGCGTCGCGCTGTTGGGGGCGCAGTCCGACGCAGGCCGCGCCCTCGAGGAAGCCGATGCCGCCATGTATGTGCGCAAGGCGCACCGGCGTCACGAGCCACGGATCAGGCTCGCCAGCAGCTGATCCTACAGCGTGGCGAGATCTTGCGGCACGTTGCCGAACTTGCGCAGCAGTGTGGCGTCGCCGAATTCGCCGGTCATGGGATCGCCGCTGCGGCTGAACGCGATCGCGCCGATGTGACCGGCACCGCGCGACAAGATTTCGGCGCGCCGCAATGCGGCCGCCGAACTCTGGCACTCCTCTGCGGCGCCCGCGACGGGCGATCCGTCAGCATCGATCAGGAAGGGCATTGCAACGTAGTAGGTCACATCCGACATGGCGTTGCTCCGATGTTGAACTCAGGCGGCGCTGCTCTTGCCCCGCATCTTGCTGGGCGAGGTCTCCGGAATGCAGCCGGCGGAAATCGCCGCCTGCAATTCTGCCAGCTCGGCTTCCAGATATTCATTGGCCATGATCAGCGCCTTGATGGTGCTGCGCAGATTGCCGTCGCACATCGCGATCGCCTGATCGCAGGCTTGTTCATAATGGCTGTTGTCGAGAAGGGCGGTTGCCGACATCTGCGTTGTCCTTCTGCCTTTCCTTGGCGTTTTTCCCTTGGCGTTTTCCCTTGGCCTGTCTGGAGCCGGGACGTTCCGAATGTTCCTATTTTGTTCTTTTCGAGTCAAGCGGATTCAGATACGGCGAGCCGCCGCGAACGACCGGCTCAGGGCTCAGGCGATGATGTCGGGCGTAATCTGGTCTTCGATGAACGCGATGCGATCGCGTAACAAGAGCTTACGCTTCTTCAACCGCTGTAACCGCAACAGGTCGGGGGCGGGCGATTGATGCAGTGCATCGATCGCCGCATCGAGATCTCGGTGTTCCTGCTGCAACCGGGTGAGCTCGGCTTCGAGCTCACGCTCGTTTTCATTGGTCATGTCTGCGGTGGCCGAAAACCGATAGGCGTGAGATCTGGGCTGTGGATGCCCTGTGGAAATTATCGTCCTTGCGCGGCGTGACCGCAAGCGATCTGCGGCCATAGCCCGCCGATCTCCCGCAACATATTTCTGCGAGTCGCCGCGCCGCTACGCAGGCGCATTGATATCATGGATTTTTCTCGCGTGGTTCCTTACTCACGCTTCGTTACATATGAATTTTCAAAAATGACGCCGCGACGACGGATACCCATCGACAGAACGAATCGGTGATGTACAGTCTCTCGTCCGGATCGAATCCTAAGGTTCAACCCTACCGAGGAGGTTTCGAATGACAATTCAGGCACATCTTGTTGAATTGGAACGGAAGCACAAACTTCTCGAAAACGAATTGCACGAAGCTCTCGTGCACCTTTCAACAGACGACCTGCAAATTGTTGAGTTGAAGCGCCGGAAGTTGATGGTCAAGGACCAGATCGAGCGTCTGAAGCAAGGCGACACGCTCCACTAGTGACCCCCGTAACAGCGTAGAGTTGATCGTACCCTTTCAAGCGGGGATGAGTGCCTTTGCGCTCACCCCTGCTGCAATGTGCGTCGTGCAAAATTTGCGCGGCGCCTAGATGTCTGCGAGCTCGGCGACGTGATCGGCGATCGCAAGCGACGACGTCAGTCCCGGCGATTCGATGCCGAACAGGTTGATCAAGCCTGCGACGCCGTGATCGCGCGGGCCCTGCATCAGAAAATCCTGCGTGGCCACCGCCGGCGGCACGATCTTCGGGCGAATGCCTGAATAGCTCGGCATCAACGCCCTGTCGGGCAGCGTCGGCCAGTATTTGCGGATCGCGGGATAGAAGCGCTCGGCGCGTGACGGATCGACCTCGTAATTGATCGTCTCGATCCACTCGACGTCAGGGCCGAAGCGGGCCTGCCCTGCCATGTCCAGCGTCAGGTGCACCCCTAACCCGCCGGGCTCGGGCACCGGGTAGATCAGGTGCGAGAACGGCGCCCTTGCATTGCAGCTGAAGTAATTTCCCTTGGCAAGATAGGCCGGCGGAATCCGGTCCAGCGGCATGCCGTCGATGTTGCGCGCAACCGTCGTTGCCGAGAGCCCCGCAGCATTGACGAGCAGGTCGCATTGCAGTGTCATCGGCGCCTCGCCGCCAGCCTCGATCTCGATACCGCCGGCGGCTGCCTTGGCACGGACCAGTGGCGTGTGGAACGCGAAGGCCGCGCCGGCCTCCTCGGCTTCGCCGCGCAGCGAGAGCATGTAGGCGTGGCTGTCGATGATGCCGGTCGACGGCGACAGCAGCGCGGCGTCACAGGCAAGCGCCGGCTCCAGCGCGCGTGCGGCCTCGCCCGAAAGCAGCTGCATGTCGAGCACGCCGTTGGCCTCGGCATGTGCCTTGATCGATTGCAGCTTCTCAGTCTCTTTCGCGCTGGTCGCGACGATCAGCTTGCCGCAATTTTTGTGCGGGATGCCGCGCTCGGCGCAGTAGCGGTAGAGCGCGTGCTTGCCGCCGACGCACATGCGCGCCATCCAGCTGCCGGCGCGGTAGTAGATGCCGGCATGGATCACCTCGCTGTTGCGTGAGGAGGTGATGGTGCCGATGGCCTCGGCTTCCTCGAGCACGATGACCTCGCGCCCGGCCTGCGCGAGCCGTCGAGCCACCGCGAGTCCGACCACGCCGGCTCCGATGACGACGCAATCGACTTTATCCATGGTCGTGCAGGACGTCCGCTGGAAGCGCCGGTGGCCGCGGCTCTGGAATCGAGGGCGCGCGGCCGTTCTCCGTTAAGGAAGCATTTATCATGTCAGGGCAATTGCCGTATTTCGCGTCAAATTTTTCCGTTGCACATACAGGCGTTTACCCGATCCAAACCCGTGAAGCCAGACAATCCGACGTTGAAATCGCGGGTGGCTGATGGCTGAGAAGAACTGGCACGTGGGCAGCACGCTTCCGATCGCTGTGCAGGCCGTCCTGTGCCTGGCCGGCGCGGTCGCGCCTGCGCGCGCCTTTGCGCTGTCGGACGGCTTCACCGCTCCAGGTGATCTCGCCAAGCTCGATCCCAGCGTGATCTGGGAAGTCCTGATCGCGGGCATCGTCGTCTGCTCGTTCCTCGCCTCGATCGCGCTGTGGATCCATTCCTCGCTGCGCCGAACCAGGCGTTTGCAGTTGCGGCGCAATGCCTTCGTCTCCTCCGCCATGAACAATCTCAACCAGGGCGTGGTGATGACGAATGCGCAGCGGCGCGTCATCTTCTGCAACGACCGCTATCTCGATATCTATGGCCTGACGCGGTCGGATGTCCGGGCCAACATGAATGGCTACGAACTCCTCGCGCTGCGACGCAAGCGCGGGGTGCTCGGCGGCGCCTCCGACGACGAGTTCTACGAGAAGGCGGCAAGCAGCAACGGTTTGATCACCGAATTGCCGGATGGACGGGCCATCCTGGTGAAATTTCACGTGCTGCCGAACGGCGGCTCGGTGGCGACGCATCTCGACGTCAGCGAACAGCGCAGGCTGTCGCAACAGCTCGCCTCCACCAAGCAGTTCCTGGAAACGGTGCTGGACCACGTGCCGGCCTGTGTTGCCGCGAAGAACATCGAGGACGGCCGCTACATCTTCGCGAACACCGCCTATGAGCGCTTCTGGGGCTTCTCGCGGGATCACGTCGTCGGCAAGAAGGCGCGCGAGCTGTTTGTGCCCGCCTCGGCGGCCAGCATCGAGGCGGCCGACCAGGCCGCGCTCAATTCGCCGGACGGCCAGTTCCGCAACGAATTCGACGTCGAGCGTGGCGGGGAGCGGCGCATGGTCGCCTCGATCCGGATCGCGGTCCGCAATGAAAGCAATCGGCCCGGATTCCTGCTGCTGGTGTTCGAGGACATCACCGACCGCCGCTCACTGTCGCAGGAGCTGGAGAGCACCAAGAAGTTCCTCGAGCTCGTGGTCGATAACATCCCGGTGGCGCTGATCGTCGAGCAAGTGAAGGATGGCCGCTATCTGCTCGCCAACCGCAGCGCGGAGACGATTCTCAACCGCAGGCGCGAGGAAGCCACGGGCCTGACCGCCGCCGATATCTTCAATCCCAAGGAAGCCAAGCTGATCATCGCGCGCGACGAGGCCGCGATCAAGAAGCGCGGGATGATCACCGAGGAGCATCCGATCTCCACCAAGGACGGCCTGCGGCTGTTCCTGACCCGCCGCGCCACCGTGCTGAGCGATGCCGGCGAGCCGCAATATCTGATCAAGACCCACGAGGACGTCACCGATCGCCGGCAGACCGAGTCGCGCATGGCGCACATGGCCTATCACGACGGCCTGACCGACCTGCCGAACCGTGCCGCCTTCCTCCAGGCACTGACCCAGATGATCGAGGCCTGCGAAGGCACCGGCGAGGAGTTCGCCGTCCTCTGCGTCGACCTCGACGGCCTCAAGGAGGTCAACGATGTCTTCGGCCACGCGCTCGGCGACAAGCTCCTGATCGAGGTGGCGCAGCGGCTCCAGGATTCGGCGCGCGGCGGCGTGGTGGCGCGCCTGTCCGGCGACGAGTTCGGTCTCATCATCGACGGCAAGCAGCCGGAGGCGGGTCTTGCGCTGGCGCAGCAAATCGCCGAGGCCGTCGCGAAGGAATTCCAGATCGACGGCCGTCCGGTCCGCGCCGGCATCACCACGGGCATGTCGATCTTCCCGCACAATGGCGCTGATGGCGCCTCGCTGCTTGCCAATGCCGGCGCGGCGCTGTTCCGCGCCAAGCAGAAGTCGCGCGGCACGATCAGCCTCTACCAGCCGGAGATGGACCAGCAGATCCGCGATCGCCGCGTGCTGCACCAGGACCTCTCGATGGCAATCAAGAATGGCGAGCTCTCGCTCGCTTTCCAGCCGCAAGGCGCCGCCGGCCACAGCGTCGCCGAGAGCGAGATCATTGGCTTCGAGGCATTGGCGCGCTGGCAGCATCCGGTGCGTGGTCAGGTCTCGCCTGCCGAATTCATCCCGATCGCGGAAGAGAGCGGCCTGATCGTCGAGATGGGCGAGTGGATTCTGCGCGAGGCCTGCCGCGAGGCGGCGTCCTGGCCAAAACAGCTCCAGGTCGCGGTCAATCTGTCGCCGGCGCAGTTCATGCACGGTGACGTGGTCGGGCTGGTCCATTCGATCCTGATCGAGACCGGCCTTGCACCCGGCCGGCTCGAGCTCGAGATCACCGAGGGCGTGCTGATCGAGGACTTCGACCGCGGCCTTGCGCTGCTGCGCCGGCTGAAGGCACTTGGCGTGCGGATCTCCATGGACGATTTCGGCAGCGGCTATTCCTCGCTGAGCTACCTCCAGGCGTTCCCGTTCGACAAGATCAAGATCGACCGCGCCTTCATCATCAATCTCGGCCGCAACCCGCAATCGGCGGCGATCGTGCGCGCGGTGATCGATCTCGGCCACGGCCTCGAAATGTCGATCATCGCCGAGGGCGTTGAGACCCTCGATCAGCTCGCCTTCCTTGCCAAGGAGTGCTGCGACGGCGTGCAGGGCTATCTGCTCGGCAAGCCTCTGCCGATCGGGAAATATGCAGGCCTCGTCGGCCGCGCTGAGGTCATGGAGCTTGCGCTCAAGACCGGCTAATGATGACGGGGCGCTTCGCTCCTTCTCGACGGCCTCATGGCGGATTACGACCTTGCGATCATCGGCGGCGGCCTGAACGGTGTCAGCCTCACGCGCGATGCGGCTGGCCGTGGCCTGAGGGTCATCCTGTTCGAGCAGGGCGATCTCGGCGCCGGCGCGTCGTCGGCGACGCCGCGGCTCATTCATGGCGATCTATCGGTTCTGGAACGGCGCGGGTTCTGGCGGGTGCGGCGGGCGCTGGCGGAGCGCCGGACCTGGCTCAGGATCGCGCCGCATCTGGTCCGGCCGATGCACTTCGTCATCCCCGCCCATTCCGAGGAACGCCCGCCATGGCTGCTGCGTGCCGGCCTGTTGCTTTATGACAGCCTCTCCAGCCGGAATGGGCTGCCTGTCGCGACGACCCTCGACATCACGCATCATCCGGTCGGCAACGCGCTGAAGCGTCCGTTCGGCACGGCGTTCGAATATTCGGACTGCGTCGTCGATGATTCCCGCCTGGTGGTGCTGACGGCGCTCGATGCCGCCGAACGTGGCGCGGCGATCCGGACCGGGGCACGCTGTGTCCGCGCCGACCGAACCGACACCTGGCGGCTTGCGGTGGTCGATCGTGGCCACCGCCGTACGATCACGGCACGGGCCCTGGCCAACGCCACCGGCGCCTGGACGCCGATGGTGGCGGAGACCGTGTTGCGGCAGCCGCAGCCCGCCATGGCCGCCACGCAGATGAGCCAGATCATCGTGCCACGGCTGTTCTATTCCGATAACGTCTACGTGTTCCAGAACAGCGACGGACGACTGATCTTTGCTCGGCCCTTCGAGCGCGACTTCACCCTGATCGGCACGGTCACGCACGACTTCACCGGCGATCCCGCGATCGTGGCGATGCCGGGAGCCGACATCAGCTATCTCTGCGAGGCGGCCAGCCGCTATTTCCGCGAGCGCGTGACCCCGACCGACGTGGTCCGGACGATCTCCGGCGTCAACCTGACGCTGGCGTCCGTGCGGCAACGCGACGGCACGACCCTGTTCCACGCGCACCGGCGCAAGGCGCCGCTGATCACGATGTTCGGCGGCGATATCACGACGTCGCGCCTGCGCGCGGAGCGAGCGATAACGAAGCTGACGCCGTTCTACCCGATGTCGCCGCGCTGGACCGCCGGCGCGGCGCTACCGGGTGGAGATTTTGCCTGGGATCGTTTCGACACCGAGGTCGACCTCGCGCGCGACCGCTGGCGCTTTCTCTCGGAGCCGCAGGCCCAGCGCCTGGTCGCGGCATATGGCTCGCGCCTGCCCGCGGTGCTTGGCGAGGCCAAGACCCGTGAAGAGCTCGGCCCCGCCTTCGGTCCGGAGCTGACCGGCGCCGAAGTACGTTACCTGATGAACCATGAATGGGCGCGCTTCCCCGACGACATCCTGTGGCGCCGCTCCAAGCTCGGCCTGACCATGCCCGCGGCGGATCGCGACGCGCTGGCGGTGTTCATGTCGGATGTGAACGATTCATCCCGAACCGGTTGAGCTCGGGACGATCGGCCGCTAGCGTGCGGCGGAATCGGGGTTGGCAGGGAACATGACGGACGAGTTGCCCAGAACAGACGCCGCGGCCAATGCGGCCAGCGGAGATCAACATCCGGCGGCCGGGCAGCCGTTGCTGCGCATCGAGGGCGTCGCCAAGACGTTCGGGACGTTCCGTGCCGTGGACGGCGTATCGCTCGACATCAAGGCCGGCGAGTTTTTCGCGCTGCTTGGTCCGAGCGGCTGCGGCAAGACCACGCTTTTGCGCATGCTCGCCGGCTTCGAGGCGCCGGACGAGGGGCGCATCCTGCTCGGGGGTAAGGATATCGCGCAGGCCTTGCCGCACGAGCGTCCGATCAACATGATGTTCCAGAGCTACGCGCTGTTTCCGCACCTGTCGGTGCGCGACAACATCGCTTTCGGCCTGAAGCGTGCCGGCATGGCGCGCGCCGACATCGCCTCGCGCGTGGCGGAGATGATCGCACTGGTGAAGCTCGAGGGACTGGAGAAGCGCAAGCCCGATCAGCTCTCCGGCGGCCAGCGCCAGCGCGTAGCGCTGGCCCGTGCGCTGGCCCGCCGGCCGCAGCTCCTGCTGCTCGACGAGCCGCTCGCAGCGCTCGACAAGAAGCTTCGCGAGAGCACGCAAGCCGAGCTGATGGAGCTGCAGCGCCGGCTCGGCATGACCTTCATCATCGTCACCCACGACCAGGAAGAGGCGATGACGATGGCAAGCCGGATCGGCGTGATGAACGCCGGCAAGCTGGCGCAGGTCGCGAGCCCGCGCGAGCTCTATGAGGCGCCGCGCTCGCGCTGGATCGCGGAATTCGTCGGCGACGTCAATTTGTTCGAGGGCGAGTTCAAATTGCGCGACGGTCATCGCCTGGTCATCGCAACGCGCGACGCCGGGACTTTGGTTGCGGCCGAGCCGCGGGAGCCGGTGAGCGAGGCGAAATTGTCGGTCGCGATCCGGCCCGAGAAGGTCAAGCTCTCGCGCCGCGGCCCGGTGTTTGAGGCCGGTCGTGAAACGGCGATCAACAGTCTGGACGGTGTGATCGCCGACATCTGCTATCTTGGCGGCACCACTACTTATAAGGTGAAGCTCGACGACGGCGGAATGGTGCAAGCTTCAGTCGTCAACAGCGCGCGTCTCGACGTCGACGCCTACAGCGTGAACCAGAACGTCGTCGCCTGGTTCACGCCCGACGATTGCGTGGTGTTGCCGTCATGAGCGGACGCCGCATCTTCGCGCGGCCGGCGCGCTTTGCTGCAATCGCACCCTATCTCTGGATGGTGCTGTTCTTCCTGGTGCCGTTCGCCTTCGTGCTGAAGATTAGCCTGTCGCAGACGGCGATTGCGCAGCCGCCTTACGAGCCTGTGTTCGACCTGACGGCGGGATGGGAAGCGCTGAAGACGGCGCTTGCGGCGTTGTCGATCGACAATTTCAGGCTGCTGATCTCCGACGACATCTATGTGTTCGCTTATGTGCGCAGTCTCACCGTCGCCGTCACGGCGACCGTGCTCCTGCTCCTGATCGGCTATCCCATCGCCTATGGCATGGCGCGGCTGCCGAAGCGCTGGCAGGCGGTGGCGATGGTGCTGGTGATCGTGCCGTTCTGGACCTCGTTCCTGATCCGCATCTATGCCTGGATCAACATCCTCCAGCACGATGGTCTGCTCAACCAGATCCTGCTGGCACTGCATCTGGTCAGCCGGCCCATAGTGTGGCTCTCCACCGACAGCGCGATGTATATCGGCATCGTCTATTCCTATCTGCCGTTCATGATCCTGCCGCTCTACGCCACGCTCGCCAAGATGGAGCCGGCGCTGGAGGAGGCGGCCGGCGATCTCGGCGCGCCGCCCTGGCAGGTGTTCTGGCTCGTCACCTTCCCGCTGTCGCTGCCCGGCGTCGGCGCCGGCGTGCTCTTGTGCTTCATTCCCATCGTCGGCGAGTTCGTGATCCCGGACCTGCTGGCCGGCTCCAATTCGCTGATGATCGGCCAGACCCTCTGGCTCGAATTCTTCACCAACAAGGACTGGCCGGTCGCGTCCGCGGCGGCCATCGTGCTGCTGGTGGTGCTGCTGGTGCCGCTCTTGCTGTACGAGCGGCTGCAGAAGCGGCAATTGGAACAGGGGCGTTGAGACGATGCGCAAGGGCTTTCGTCTCTCCCGCTTCAACATCGCCTCGCTCACGCTGGGGCTGGCGTTCCTTTACCTGCCGATCCTCATCCTCGTCATCTATTCCTTCAATGCCTCGCGCCTGGTGACGGTGTGGGGTGGCTGGTCGCTGCGCTGGTATCACGAGTTCTTCAATGACCGCGCCATGATCGAGGCTGCCTGGATGAGCCTGCGGGTTGCGGTCTCGTCCGCGACCATTGCCACATTGCTCGGCACGCTCGCCGCGGTCGCGCTGTCGCGCGGCGAGCGGTTTCGTGGCCGGACGCTGTTCTCCGGCATGCTCTATGCACCGCTGGTCATGCCGGAGGTGATCACCGGATTGTCGCTGCTGCTGCTGTTCGTCGCGCTCAACGCCGAGCGCGGCTTCTGGACGGTGACGATCGCCCACACCACGCTGACGATGTGCTTCGTCGCGGTGGTCGTGCAGTCCCGCCTCGGTTCGCTCGATCGTTCGCTGGAGGAGGCCGCGATGGATCTCGGCTGCGATCCTGTCCGCGCCTTCGTGGCCGTCACGCTGCCGCTGATTGCGCCGGCAATCGTCGCCGGCTGGATGCTGGCCTTCACGCTGTCGCTGGACGATCTCGTGATCGCGAGCTTCACCACGGGCCCCGGCTCCGCGACCTTGCCGATCCGGATCTACTCCGAGGTGCGGTTGGGGGTGAAGCCGGAGATCAACGCGATCTGCACGCTGGTGATCGCCCTGATCGCGGTGGTCATCGTCATCGCCTCGCTCGCCTCGAAACTGTCGAGCTCACAGGGCGAGAGCGCGGCGCCACTGTGAGCCGATCGTCATTGCGAGCGAAGCGAAGCAATCCAGAAATGCCCCCGCGGAAACACTCTGGATTGCTTCGTCGCTACGCTGCTCGCAATGACACGAAGGGCTGCTACGACTTCACCGCACCCGCCGTGAGCCCGCCCACCATGTAGCGGCGGAAGGCATAGTAGACCGCGGCCGGCGGCAGCGCATAGATGAAGCCGGTGGTCATCAGCAGCTCCCAGGGCGAGTCGTCGGCGGCGAGGAAGTTGCCGAGTGCGACGGGGAGAGTGATCTCGCGATCGTTCGAGAGCAGCAGGAACGCGTAGAGATATTCGTTCCAGGCCAGCAGCACCGCATAGGTGCCGATCGCGACCAGCGACGGCATCATCAACGGCAGATAGACCAGGCGGAAGATCTGCAGCGTCGTCGCGCCGTCCATGACGGCGGCCTCGTCCAGCTCGACCGGCAGCTTGTCGGAGGCCTGCTTGAGCACCCAGATCGCATAGGGGCTGGCGATCGTCACCATCGCCAGGATCAGCGACCAGTGATTGTTGAGCAGGCCGTAATTGCCCATGGTGCGGTACATCGGCACGGCGAGGAACGCCGCGGGGATGAAATAGGTGAAGAGCGCGAGGTTCAACACCATGCGTCCACCCGGCACCTTCAGCCGCGAGATCGAGAACGCCGCCGCGGTCGCGATGAACAGGGTCAGCACGCCGACGGACGCTGCGATCAGCGTCGAATTCCAGAACTGGACGTAGAAGTCGCGCAGGAAATAGTGCTGCTGCTTGAACACGATCTCGAAGTTATGCAGCGTCGGGTGATCCGGCCACAGCTTGCCCGAGAACGCGTCCTCCTTCGGGGAGATCGCGAACAGGAACATGTGATAGATCGGGATCATCGTCCACAGGAAGACGGGGATGCCGATCAGCAGCAGCCGCGCTTCGATCGCGACTTCGCGCAAGGAGGGGAGCTTCATCGCGACAACCGTTTCATCATGAAGTACACGAGCGGCAGGACGAACGGCATCGCGCAGACGATCGACGCCATGGCGAGCGAGAGCTGGTCGAGCCGGAGATAGCGGATGCCGAGCGTCGACAGCACATGCGTGAGGTCGGCCGGGCCACCGCCGGTGAGCAGATAGACGCTGTTGAAGTCACCGAGCGTCCAGATCATCGAGAGCAGCGTGCAGGTGACGTAGAGCGTCTGCATCGACGGCCAGGTGATGTAGCGGAATTTCTGCCACCAACTCGCGCCGTCGACCTCGGCGGCCTCGAACAGATCGTGGGAGATCGCAAGACGGCCGGTGATCAGGATCAGCGTCCAGAACGGCAGCGACTTCCAGATGTGCACGGCGATCGCCATGCTCAGCGCCACGGTCGGATCGTTGAGCCAGTTCGGGCCGTCATCGCCTGTGAAGGAGAAGATGAGGTGGTTGATCATGCCCCATTCGGGATTGAGCATGAAGCGCACCGACAGGATGGTCGGGATCGACGGCACCGCCCAGGGCAGGATGAAGATCACCGAGAGCCATTTGATCCAGGTGCGCTGCTGGGCGAAGAAGCCGGACAGGAACAGCGCGATCAGCATCTTGATGTTGATGCCGATGACCAGGAAGATCAGCGTGTTGACCGCGGCGCGCGCGAAGATCGGGTCGTTGTAGAGCGCGACATAGTTCGCTGGGGCGCGCGCCAGCCACAGCCCGTAGCCGACGGGATAGATGACGAAGGCAAGGAAAACGAGCAGATAGGGCGCAAGCAGTACGATGCCCCAGACCTGCGCCGGGGTCAGCCGCGACGACAGGGGCGGGCCGGGGATTGCCTGATCGCCAGAGAGCGTAATCGCCATTCTTTTCGGTCTCTTCAAAGAGAAGCCGGCCGCGAAACGCGGCCGGAGTTGTTCTTACACCTCTCCCCGCAACGCGGGGAGAGGGGCGGATGACTTAACCCGCGACCTGCTTGATGCGGGCGATCAGTTCGTCGACGGCCTTGTCGACGGGAACCTTCTCGCTCACCACCCGGTTCATCGCCTTCGCCCACACGTTCTCGTTGTTGAGGATCGTGAACTTCCAGTTCTTGGTGAAGTCGAATGCGGCGGTGCCGCCCTTGAACTGCGTGTAGACCGCCTTGCGGTGCTTGTCAGCCTGCCAGAACGGACTTTCCTGGCTTTCCTTCGTCACCGGGAACCAGCGGCCGAGTGCGCCCTCGATATAGGGACGGACGTTCTCTTCCTGGAGCAGGAAGCTGATGAACTGCTTCGCCTCGGCCTTGTTCTTGGCCGCGGTGAAGACCAGCCCGGTCTTGACGTCGGAGCGGTAGCGGATGGTCGAACCATCCGGCGCCTTGGGGAAGGACGCCGTGATGATGTCCTGTTCATAGGCCTTCTTGCCGGCGTCGCGCTGCTCCTGGGTGAGGGCCTGGTTCTGTGAGTCCTCGTACCACTTCGCCGCGATCGAGATCGTGAAGTTGTGAGTCATCACGATGGTCTTGTTGTGGAAAGCGACGTTGTTGTCAGGATCCTTCCAGGTCGTCGAGGAGGGCGGCGTGCAACCCTTGATGTAGGTGTCGGTGTAGTCCTTCATCGCCTTGATCAGGTTCTCGCGGACCTTGGGATCATCGACCAGCAGCTTGCCGTCGTCGTCGACCAGCTTGACGTGGTAGGCGTCCATGAAGGTGTAGAACGACTGGAAGGCGTCGGTGGATTCCACGCCCATCGGCTGGCCGACGGCATAGATGCGCTGGCCTGTCGCCTTGCGGATCGCCGGCTGCACCTTGTCGCACCAGAACGTCCAGTAGCCCGTCCAGTCGGTCGGAATGTCGCTCTGCTTGAAGCCGGCCTTCTCCAGCATGTCGTTCCAGATCTGGACGTGCATGCTCTGCTGCTTCAGCGGGAAGCCGTAATAAGCCTTCTTCTTGGTCACATCGTTGTAGAGGATCGACGCATCCAGCGTGTTCTGCACGAACCGGCCCTTGATCGGCTCCATGACATCCGTGAGGTCCTCGAGCTTGCCCTCGTAAGCCCACTTGCCCTGCGCCTGCACGTCATAAGAGTCGGAATAGGCGACATCGGGCACGGTGCCGGCATCGAGCGCGGCGACCGTCTTCGGAATCATGTCCTGGATCGCGTACTGCGACAATTCGACCTTGATGCCGGTCTTGGCTTCGAACTTCTTGATCGTGTCGATCAACGCGTCGTCTTCGGAGCGATAGAAGCCCTTGCCCCACCAAACCGTAATCGTCTTCTGCTGCGCAAAGGCGGGTGCAGTGGCCGCAAACAGCCCAACCGCAGCGACCGCCAATGATACTGCGCCAATAACCTTGGATCTCACGTTTTTCTCCCTCAAACGGCCGGTGTTTTTAACCGGTCGTATAAAACACTAGCGCATGGCGGAAGTCTGATCTAGCGCCATCTTGTCAGACCAATGTCGTGGGGATAGAGCCTCGCGGAGATGCTTAATGCGCGCATCGATCCAATCGCCGCATCAATTCGCGGCAATCAATTCGCCTTGTGCGTTCTGGCTTGGCCTGACCATGCGCGCATACCTGCTCGCCGCTAGCGCAAGACGTTTAAGCGGTATGAGGACTGAACGCAACGCAACCCGCTCGCAACGCAGCGGTGCTCCTACTGCAGGGCGCCAAAATGTCTCTGTGAGCACAGGCGGGTTGATCCGAGGAACTCCGGTTCGACAGGGAAACGGTCTCGCCCCGCTCTGCCGGCGAGCTGTCAGCGTTTCCGCTTCAGGCCCGTCGATCCTGTGTTTGAACCTGCCTCGGCGGATCGGGACCGCGGCTTGCCTTGCCCGCTCGTTCGGGAAGGAGAACGCCATGCCTCGAGCAGCATCTTGAGAAATTGGCTGGCATGAGGGGATAGTGTCGCTCCGCGCCTGCGCACAATTCCGATCGTCCGCGACACTTCCGGCTCGATCAATCGAATGGTGTGAATGATCGGATGGCCGGCGGCTGGCGTCGCGAGCTTCGGTAGCACGGCGATGCCGAGTCCCGCTTCGACGAGGCCAAGCGAACCGGAGAGATGCGCGACTTCATAGGACCAGTTCAGCTGCAGGCCGTGTCGTGCCAGTGCATTGTCGATCAACGCGCGATTGCCGCTGTTGCGACCGACGGTGATGACCCGGTGCGGCACGATCTCCGACCAACTTACCTGTTTGCGCGATGCCAACGGATGGTCATGACGGCAGGCCAGGACGAAAGGATCCTCAACCAGTTTCTCAAATTCAATTTCGGCATGCGAAGCACCAATGAAATTGATGCCGAAGTCGGCTTCGCCGCGCGCGACCGCTTCCAATCCCTCATTGGCACCGATGTCCAGAATCCGGATGCGAATGCGCGGATACGCTTCGGCAAACCGGCCGATCGCTCGCGGCAGGAAATAGAACACTGCTGTCGGCACCGCGGCCACCGAGACCAAGCCTGAACTCCGCGCGCCGATATCCTGGATGGCGAGCACCGAGGTCTCGAACTCGTCGATGAGGCGGCGCACCTTCGGCAGGAAGTCACGGCCCGTCATGGTGAGATTGACGTGGCGCGTCGACCGCTCGAGCAACGGCGCACCGAGGCTTTCTTCCAGCTTCTGAATGCGTCGGCTGAGCGCTGGTTGAGACAAGTTCAGCGCCCTGGCGGTCCGGACAAAGCTTCCCGTCTCCGCGACGGCGATGAACGCCTTGAGGTCGAGCAGTTCTGCGTTCATGGCAAGGCTCCATTATGTCGATAGACGAAATAATACCTCAGATATTTGCATTTCACAAAAGAGTTCGGAGGGAGGATGCTCCGGTCCGGGCGAAGATGTCGCCGAACGGAAGAATTCCATGAATGATCAGATTGCCATTCCCTGTGTGGTCATGCGCGGGGGTACCTCGCGCGGACCGTTTTTCCTGGCCCGCGATCTTCCCGCCGACCCCAGGTCGCGCGACGCGGTCCTGTTGTCGGTGATGGGAGGTGGGCATGATCTTGGAATCGATGGAATCGGCGGCGGCAATGCCGTCATCAACAAGGTCGCGATCATCGGACCGGCAACGGTGCCCGGCGCCGATGTTGACTACCTGTTTGCCCAGGTACGTGTTCGTGAAGGGATCGTCGATACCTCTCCGAATTGCGGAAACATGCTGGCGGCCGTGGGGCCGTTCGCAATCGAGGCCGGCCTGGTCGCCGCGACCGCAGATCGCACCCATGTCCGCATCCACAATGTCAACACCGGCAAGCTGATTGATGCGACCGTTGCCACCCCCGGAGGGCGGGTGACTTACGAGGGCGAGGCGCGGATCGACGGCGTACCGGGAACGGCCGCGCCCATCGAACTGTCGTTCCCTAACGCGGCCGGCGCACGCACCGGTCGCCTGCTGCCGACGGGACGACCGGTCGACCGCATCGAAGGGATCGACGTGACCTGCATCGACGCGGCGATGCCGGTCATGCTGGTCCGCGCGGCGGATCTGGGATGGACCGGCCGTGAGGCACCTTCGGACTTCGCCGACAGCGGCTTCCGCGCGCGTCTCGAGAACTTGCGCATCGAGGCTGGGCTCCGGATGGGTTTTCCAAACTCCGCGACAATGGTGATCCCGAAGCCGGTTCTGATTGCGTCCGCGGGCGAGGCGAAGTTGAACACCCGATACTTCATGCCGCACGACTGCCATAGCGCGCTGGCCGTGACCGGCGCGGTCGCGATCGCGACTGCGTGCCTCACGCCCGGAACGATCGCGGCAGAGATGGTCGGACCGCTGGCGCCGCCGGTGCCGATCACGCTCGCCCATCCCTCCGGCCAGCTCGTGGTTCGGCTGGAGCCCGGCCTGGTCGCCCGAGTGCAGCGGACAGCCCGGCGGATCTTCGAGGGGCACGTCTTCGCCCGCCGGTCGCACGTGCCTCATTCGGTCTTGGCGGCCTGAAGCCCGCCGCCTCCGCAGCCATCAAGAAAATCAGAGCCATGGGAGAAACGAGAATGCACAAGCAAGCGCTGGTTGGACACCCGAACACCGAGGCGCGGAAGCCATTCTACCGGATTCTCTACGTCCAGGTGCTGATCGGCCTCATGCTGGGCGTCCTCACCGGCCATTTCTGGCCTGAATTTGGTGCCGCGCTGAAGCCCTTCGGAGACGGCTTCGTCAAGCTGGTCAAGATGATGATCGCACCGATCGTGTTCTGCACCATCGTGAGCGGCATCAACAGCATCAGCGATTCCCGTGAGGTCGGCCGCACGCTGGTGAAATCCATGGCACTGTTCTACCTGCTGACAGTGCTTGCGCTGCTGGCCGGCCTGATCGCCGTATCGCTGATTCAGCCAGGGGCGGGCATGCATGTTTCCGTCAGTACGCTGGACCCGTCGGTGGCTGCGAAATTCACCAAGCAGGCAGGCGCGACCGGATTTGCGGACTTCATGCTGCACATCATCCCGCATTCGTTCTTTGGAGCGTTTGCCGATGGTGAGGTGCTGCCGGTCCTGCTGATCTCCATCCTGATCGCCTTCGGCCTAAGCCGTGCCGGCGATGGGGGTGTCGTGGTGACAAAGGCAGTCGCCGCGTTCTCTCACGTGCTGTTTGTATCCTTCGGCTTCATCATGAAACTTGCTCCGCTCGGCGCCTTTGGCGCCATGGCGTTCACGGTGGGCCGCTACGGCATCCGCTCGATTGGTTCGCTCGGACTGTTGATCCTGACCTTCTATATCGCCTGCTCCGTCTTCGTGATCGTCGTGCTTGGTACGCTGGCGCGGCTGAACGGCTTCAGCCTGTGGAGGACCATCCGCTACTTCAGGGAAGAACTGCTGATCGTGCTCGGCACGTCGTCGTCGGAGCCGGCGCTGCCTGGCGCGCTGCGCAAGCTGGAGCAGCTCGGATGCCGGAAAGGCGTGTCAGGGCTCGTGTTGCCGATGGGCTACTCTTTCAATCTGGACGGCAGCGCCATTTACCTCACCTTGGCTTCCATCTTCATTGCGCAGGCCTGTGACATTCACCTGTCATGGGGGCAGATCGCGGCGATGCTCGGACTGATGCTGCTGACGTCCAAGGGGGCGGCCGGCGTCACCGGCAGCGGCTTCGTCGCGCTTGTCGCGACCCTCTCGGTCATGCCGGATTTGCCCGTGACCGGCGTGGCGCTGCTTGTTGGCATCGACCGCTTCATGTCGGAGGCTCGGGCGCTGACCAGCATGATCAGCAACTGTGTCGCGTCCATCACCGTTTCGCTGTGGGAGGACGCCTGTGACCGCGAGGTGCTGGCCCGTGAACTGGGACAGAGCGGCACTGTCACGGCCGCGGCCGGGACGAAGATCGGGGAGGCAGCGCTGGTGCGGGAGGACAAGAGCTGGATCTCGACGACGCAATCCGCCGCCTGACGACCGCGTTTGCATGAAATCGATTGCAGTATTCGGCTGCCAAATCGAGCCCGTGGCCCGCAGGCTGCCGACCCCTAAGAGAGCGACGTTGATCACTCTAGTTGGATTTGGCGCTGTCCTTCGCATTCTCCGCCGTCGGCGATCCATCCTGCGCGGGGCGCTTTCCGCCCCCGGTGATGCGCTGCTTCAGGAGATCGAGGAAGGGAGAAGCCGCAGGCGACTGCCGGATCAAGCTTTCGGGGTCGGGGAAGATCAGGGGATCGTCCCAGGGCCCCTGCACCATGAAGGGCAATTGAAAGCCGGACGTGGTGTTGAGGCTCGCCACGCCCTTCATGTCGTATTCGCGCGTCGGCACCGAGGCGGTGCCGGTCAGCGTGATCTTCGCCGCGGGCCCTTCGATGCGGATGTCCTCGGCGGTCGCGATCCCGTCGGCGAATTTCACCGCGATGGTGAGATTGTTATAAGGGGTCGAGCCGTTGCGGAAATTGCCGCCGCCGGACAGCGGCCGCCGCTCCAGACGCTTCAGCAGTTGCTCAGCGTTGAAGCCCGCGATCGCGCCGTCATGCCCGGTGACGGTGGCGTTGCCGTCGAGCGACTGCACGAGGCCGAACGGGCTCGAGCCTGAAGCGAACAGCGACACGTTGATGTTGCCGCGGCCGGACAGCTTGTTGACCCCGAACAGCTCGGAGGCGCAGGCCTGCAGATCGACATCGGTGAACTGGAATTGAGCCTTGATGTCGGCGACGCTGTCGGCGCGCGCGATGCCGAACGAGCCTTTGGCGATGCCGCCAAAGATCTGGGCCTCGCCCACCGAGAGCGCCAGCGTGCCGTTGCGCAAATTGGCGCCGATCGCGGTGCGACCGAGCTTCGACGGGCCGACCGTCAGCTTTGCCGCCGATAGGCGCATGTCGAGATCGGTGGTCGACAATCCGTTGAGATCGAACAGCTGTCTGTTCCAGTCGCGCGCTCCGCTCGCGAGCAGGCGGAAGGTCGAGATATAAGGCGTGAAGTCGAGCGCGTCGGCGGCGAGCGTCGCCTGGAGGGTCTGCCGACCGTTATTGGCGTAGGTCATGACGCCCTCGGCGGTATTGCCGTCGAGCTCGACATTGACGTTAGTGAGCGCGATCGAGGCACCCACGACGTTGGCGCGCGCCTTCAGCGCGAAACGGCCGAAGCCGCCGCTGCCCGGCTGCGGCTGTCCGGTCCAGCGCAGGGCGTTGCGCAAGGACGGGCTGTCGATGGTGAGGGTGCCTTCCATCATCGGGCTGGTGCGGTTGGCGACGCTGCCGTCGAAGGCGAGCTTGAGCGGCGCGCTCGCGATCCGCGCCTTCAACCCCGACCGCTCGCCGGAGAGGGCGGCGACGAAATCGGAAAAGCTGATCGAGCCGTCGACGCGCTCGCCGCGCCAGTCGAACTGTCCGGTCGCGGCAAAGGAGCGCGAGATCGAGGGCCAGGCCAGCGACAGGTCGATGTCCTCGAGCTTCTCGGTGGCGTGCGTGGCGGAGTCCTCGTAATTGAGTACGCCGTCCTGGATCCTGATCTCGGAGAACGACACCTGGTTGTCGGCGCCGGGCTTCATGGTGCGTGCAATGGTCTGGATGAAGGGTGTCCAGTTGCTCTCGCCGTCCGGCTTCAGGCTGACATGGATGCGCGGCCGCAGCAGCGCCAGGTCGGCGATCTCGAATCGTTGCAGCAGCAGCGGCAGCAGCCGCAAATTGGCGGTGAGCACGTCGACATGGAGCGCGGGATCGTTGGCACCGCCGCCCTTGAGACCGACGTCGCGGAAGGAGATGTAGCTCGCCGGCAGGACCGAAATGTCGATATTGCCTGCGACACTGAGCTCCAGCCCGGTCACGTCGCGGATCTGCGCTTCCACCGCCTTGCGCAGCGCGTCACGGTTGATGAGCCAGGAGGTCGCGATCAGGGCTATCAGCGCCACGCCGAGCAGCGCCGCGATCGGCGTCCCGAGGCGCTTCATTCCTTGGGCCATGGTCAATGGCATGTCCTGATCGGGTTGGTCGTTGGAGCCAGAAGGGCGGGTCGGGAAACCTGCGTGCCCACGCCCAACCCCCGCAACTTGATGGGTTTTCTTGTCGCTTTCAAGGCCGCGGGCGATTCTGCCCACGGCGTGGGCAGCTTCTATCACCCGGGGGCGGAACGGAGAACCCCGTATCATTGACGGCCTCGGAGAATTTCGCCTAATAATCGCCGCCAATAAGGCGCGACGCCCGCAAGCCGAAGGTTCAGTCGAAGGTCATTTGCATGAACAAGGTCTATCCCGACGCCAAGTCGGCTCTCGACGGCATTCTCAAAGACAACATGATGATCATGTCGGGCGGCTTCGGCCTCTGCGGCATCGCCGAGGAGCTGTCGGACGCGATCCGCGAGGCCGGCGTCAAGGGCCTGACGGTGGTCTCCAACAATGCCGGCGTCGACGGCATCGGGCTCAGCCGCCTCTTGGAAACCCGTCAGATCAAGAAGATGATCTCGTCCTATGTCGGCGAGAACAAGCTGTTCGCCCAGCAATTCCTCGCCGGCGAGCTGGAACTCGAATTCAATCCGCAGGGCACGCTGGCGGAGCGCATTCGCGCCGGTGGCGCAGGCATCCCAGCCTTCTACACCAAGACCGGCGTCGGCACGCTGATCGCCGAAGGCAAGGAAGTGAAGGAGTTCGACGGCGAGAAGTATCTGATGGAGCGCGGCCTGTTCGCCGACCTCGCCATCGTGCATGCCTGGAAGGGCGACACCGCCGGCAACCTCATCTACCGCAAGACCGCGCGCAACTTTAACCCGATGATGGCGACCGCCGCCAAGATCACCGTGGCCGAGGTCGAGCATCTGGTTCCGGCCGGCGAACTCAATCCCGACCACATCCACACGCCCGGCATTTTCGTGAAGCGCATCGTCGAGGTCGGCACGGCCAAGAAGCGCATCGAATTCCGCAACACCCGCCCGCGCACGGCAGCTTGAGATCAGGAGAGCGATATGGCCTGGACCCGTGAACAGATGGCCGCGCGCGCCGCGAAGGAACTGCGCGACGGCTATTACGTCAATCTCGGCATCGGCATTCCGACGCTGGTCTCGAACTACATCCCCGACGGCATGGACGTCAGCCTGCAGAGCGAGAACGGCATGCTCGGCATGGGCCCGTTCCCCTATGAAGACGAGGTGGATGCGGACCTGATCAACGCCGGCAAGCAGACCGTGAGCGAGCTGCCCTCGACGTCCTATTTCTCGAGCGCCGATTCCTTCGGGATGATCCGCGGCGGCCACATGGATCTGTCGATCCTCGGCGCGATGCAGGTGGCCCAGAACGGCGACCTCGCCAACTGGATGATCCCCGGCAAGATGGTCAAGGGCATGGGCGGCGCGATGGACCTCGTCGCCGGCGTCAAGCGCGTCGTCGTGGTGATGGAGCATTCCGCCAAGGACGGTCCGAAGCTCTTGAAGCAGTGCAACCTGCCGCTCACCGGCGAGCGCGTGGTCGACATGGTGGTCACCGATCTTGCCGTCTTCACCATCGACAAGCACGGCGACGGCGGCATGGCCCTGATCGAGCTCGCCGACGGCGTCTCGCTCGACGAGGTCAAGGCCAAGACCGAAGCCGAATTCCGCGTCGCGCTGAAGAACACCTGAGGCTTCGCAATGGGGCGCGCATGACGATACGGTCTGCGCGTCCCGAAGACGCCGATTTCATCGTTCAAACCATCCTTTCGGCGCAGCGCGGCTACCGCCCGCGCGGCTGGTTCGATGTCGCGCTTGGCTGGCCCGAAGCGCAGTGCCGCGATTTCATCGCGCGCATCGCGGTCGCCCGCGCCGTGTCGATGTGGCACGTCTCGCAATTCCTGGTCGCCGAGGTCGATGGCAAACCGGCCGCAGCGCTGTGTGCGTTGCCAGCAGCCGGTACGGGACCGGCGGCCTGGCGCGCGATCGAGGAAGTCGCGGTCGCAACCGGGCTCGCCGCGCCGGAGCTGGAAGCTATCCGTCAACGTGGCGTCTATACGCGCGCCTGCTGGGTTCAGGGCGGGGAGGGCGACTGGATGATAGAGTACATCGCAACCGATCCCGGCTATCGCGGTCTTGGCCTGGTGCAGGCGCTGATCGCGCATGCATTGGATAAAGGGCGGGCGGCTGGATTTGGCCGGGCGACAATTTCGTTTTTGATCGGCAACGAACCTGCCGAACGCGCCTATGCCAAGGCGGGTTTTGTCTTTGCGGAAGAGAAGCGCGATCCCACGTTCGAGGCGATCATCGGCGCGCCCGGCTTCCGCATGTTTGCGCGGGCGATTTGATCGGCCCTGTCTTGGCATTTTGAACTGTCATGCCCCGCGCAGGCGGGCATCCAGTACGCCGTGGCCTTTCGATACTATCACTGTCATCTCTGGAATACTGGATTGCCCGCCTTCGCGGGCAATGACAGCAGGAGAGGCGCTACGACCGCGCCGACCACACCTTGCCCCACCGCGCCGACACGCTCGCGACCCAGGAGGTCTGCTCGCGCACCAGGCGGAAGCCGAGATTGGCGGGCGGCACGCCTTGCGCGCAGCCGCCGGCGCGGGCGTCGCGGATGAAATCGGTGACATAGGCGCGGTGCGCGCCCTCCGCGACGCGCACGCCGCAATTCACGGTCGGGCGGATCGTATTGCCGGTCTCGTCGACCCGCGAGCGCACGAAGCAGGTCGAGGTCCATTCCCAGACGTTGCCGGAGATGTCTTCGAGGCCGTGCTCGTTGAGGCCGAACCTGCCGAACGGATAGGCGGTGGTGTCGGCGAGGTCGCGCTCGGACTCACGCTCGTAGCGGCTGATCCAGCGCTTCGAAGGATCGCTTGCGTCGACCGGCACGCCGTCATCCCTGAAACGGCTGCCGGCGGCAAATGCCCATTCTTCGTCGCTCGGCAGGCGATAATGCCTGCCGGTCTTGCGCGACAGCCAGCCCGCATAGGCTTCGGCGTCGTACCAGCTCACCTGGACCGCAGGGCGATCGGGCGCGACGACGACGTCGCGGCCCAGCGCGCGGCATGCGCCATCCTGCACGCAGAGCTGAAAGTCGGCGGAGGAGACCTGTTCGCGCATGATGTGAAGCGGTCTGTTGAACCGCAGCTTTCGCAGCGGCGCTTCGGCCTGCTGCCCGGCGCGCGTGAAATCACCGGCCTCGCGATAGACCAAGCTGCCGGCGGCGATCTCGATGATCGCCGGCTCGCCGCCCGCGCGCTGCGTCGCCATCTCGGAGACCAGAGGCGCGACCGCCAGCGGTCCCGCGAGTCCGGCCGCGCAGGCCAGCGCCAACTTCAGCTTGAATGCGATCAGCATGGTGATCCCCGCAAAGAAAAAAGGGCCGGCGATTTGCCGGCCCCTCTGTTTGTCAGTTGGTCTTGCGGCCGGTCTCCAGGGCGCCCTGCGTCTGCGCCGGAATTTCGGCCGGCGCTTTCACCTGCGTCATCAGATCATCGTTCCATTTGCCTTCGACCTTGAAGTGCGCTGTGGCGCCGAGATCTGCGGCCTCGATCAGGTTATGCGTGACGTAGGCGTAGATGCCGGGCTGCTGGAATTTGTACAGCGCCGCGCCCGCAGAACCGCCGCGGATGAACCAAGTCTCGAGCCCGACCTCGGGAGCATTGCCGAATTTGCCGGTCTCCCAGACATAGTCGCCATGGCCGCCGATCAGGTGCGGACGGCTGTCGCGGTTGGCCTGCGAATGCACGATCAGCACGTTTTCGCCGACATTGGCGGTCAGCGCGTTCTTGCCGGTCAGCGCGCCGGCCTTGCCGTTGAACACGACATGGGTCGGCGTGAGCTTCTTCATCACCTCTTCGGTCTCGGTGAAGGCTTCACCGGGCGAATCGTAGGACTTGAAATTGCCCTTCTCGTCGCGCGGCACGTACATGTCCTGCTCGCCGATATAGTAGACCTTGTCGTATTTCAGCGCGTGGCCCTTGCCGTCGTTCAGTCCGTCGCGCGGCAGCACCATCACGGCGCCGTTCATGCCGGAGACGACATGCCAGGGGATCATCGGGCCGCCCGGCGCGCAGTGATAGACGAATACACCGGTCTTGGTCGCCTTCCAGCGCAGCACGACCTGCTCGCCGGGATTGACCAGGGTGAGCGCACCGCCGCCGAGCGCGCCGGTCGCGGAATGGAAGTCGATGTTGTGCGGCATGGTGTTGGTGGCGGGATTGACCAGCGTCGTCTCGACGTAGTCGCCCTCATGCACGACCATCAGCGGCCCCGGCATCGAGCCGTTGAAGGTCATCGCCTGGAAGGTGGTGCCTTTCTCGTCGATGACGACCTTCTTCTCCTCGATGGTGAGCTTGAACTCGATGATCTTGGGGCCCTGCTTGGTCGCTTGCTCGTGCGCATGTACGAAAGGCGGAGCGACCAGCTCGACCTTCTGACGAGGCAGTTTGAGATCGTCAGCGGCCAAAGCGGGGGTCGCCAACATCAGCGCAGTCGCGGCGGCGCCGATCAGTGCAGCTCTGCGGGTGAACATCGGAAGCATCCTTCATCTGAAATGGTTTTGATGACGGATGCAGTGTGCGCCGATCACGGCAAGATGATTTGCGCTGCAACAACCTTCAGTCGGATTTGCCTCCGCGACAGTACTTAGGGGCTTACCGGAGTAGGATCGGCGACACGACGTTGACCGCGTCCGAGGACGTGATGCGGATGTCGAGGCCGAGCGACCAGCGGCCCGACAACGGCGCCGACATTGTGACGCGCCACTGATCGTGGCCGACACGTTCGGCGTTTGCCGTCACCGGCGCCACGCCATGCTCGGGATTGCCGAGCGTGACCGCCACTGCGTCGGCGCCCAGCGGCAACTCGTTCGCATCTTCGAGCTGGATCGCGATCTCGACCGGCCCGGCGCGACCGGGCGAGACCGTGACGTTCGCCATGGCCTTCTCGGCGTGAAGATGGGTGAAGAAGCTCTCGTCTGCCTCGGACGTTGCCGCGGGCGGCGTTGACATCGTTTGTTTCGACTGCGGCGCGGGCTCGGCGGCCTGCTTGCTGCCGGCTTTGTCCGGCGCCTGTGCGCCGATGGCCTGCACGTCGAGCATCACCGTCACGTCGCCCGCATGTTCGAACGACAGCGTCACCGGCACCTCGTCGCCCACGCGCAGCGGTGCGTCGAGCCCGATGAACATCAGGTGTCCGCCGCCGGGTGCGAGCGAGAGGGATTGGCCGGGCGCGATGACGAGTCCGTTGTCCAGTGGACGCATGGTCATGACGCCGTCGTTGACGGCCATTTCGTGGATTTCGGTTCTCAGCGCATGCGCGGTCGATGCGGTCTTCAACCGCTCCGGTGCGAGGCCTCTGTTCTCGATCGTGAGATAGCCGCCGGCGACTCTGGCGCCACCGGGCGTCGCCCGGCTCCATGCTGCGGTGATGACGAGATCGCCACGGGTCGTGTCGGCGGCGAAGGCGGGCGGCCCGGCAAGGCACGACAAGGCGACCGCGCCGGCGAGGATGCGTCTGGATGAGATCATGATCGAGGCTTTCGCGAAGATGCGGCTAGAGCAGCTGTATGGCGAGCCGGACCGTTGCCCAGATCGCCAGCGACAGCACGATGAAGACCGCGATTGCGGCGGCCAGAGCGCGCGCGATGCCGACAGGGCCGGTCGCTGGAGCTGCCGGGACGGGGCGGAAGTCGTCGAAGCGCGGGATATGGCCGCGGACATCGAGCAGGGACAGGATCAGTTCGAGTGCGAGAAGCCTCATGGCAAACGCTCCGGATGGCCGTGCGATCGACCATCAGCATGGCGCGGAACCGGTCATTGCGTTTTGCGCGAGCGCAATGTTTGCCTTCGCCGCCCCGTCCGGACTTTGCGCGAGCGCAAGGTCGCCGTCGCGAATCCGGGTTAGCTGTGACTCGCCGCGGCGTCAGCAAGCGGCCGAATTTACGAATGGGTAAGATATGAGAGCTGATCTCGCGGTGAGCTACGGCGACGAACGGTTGCCGCGCTACACGAGCTACCCGACCGCACCGCACTTTTCGCCTTCGATCGGTGGAGACACCTACGCCAGGTGGCTTGCCGAGCTCCCGGCGGGTGCCAGCGCGTCGCTCTATCTGCACGTGCCGTTCTGCCGCGAGATGTGCTGGTATTGCGGCTGCCATACCCAGATTGTCCGCCGCGACGAGCTGATCGCGGCCTATCAGCGGACATTGCGCAGCGAGATCGTGCAAGTGGCCGACACGATCGGCCGCCGCATCAAGGTCGAGCATATTCATTTCGGCGGCGGCACGCCGACGATCATGGCGCCGGAAGCTTTCGCCGAGTTGATGGCAACGATGCGCCGGGCATTCTTCGTGCTGCCCACGGCGGAGATCGCGGTCGAGATCGATCCTCGGACGCTGACCGCCGACATGGTGGAGGCGATGCGGCTCTCCGGCGTCAACCGCGCGAGTCTCGGGGTTCAGAGTTTCGATCCCGTCGTGCAACGCGCGATCAACCGCGTGCAGAGTTTCGAGCAGACGGCTTGCGTCGTCGACATGCTCAGGCGCGCCGATATCGCGGGAGTCAATTTCGACCTGATCTACGGGCTGCCGCACCAGACCGTCGCCTCGTGCCTGGACACAGTCCGGCGCGCGCTCGCGCTTGCGCCCGACCGCTTCTCGGTGTTCGGCTATGCCCATGTGCCTGATTTCAAGAAGCATCAGCGCATGATCAACGAGGCCGTCCTGCCCGACGGCCCCGCGCGTCATGACCAGGCTTGCGCGATCGCGAATGCGCTGAAGGAGGCTGGCTACGTGCAGATCGGCCTCGATCATTTCGCGCGACCCGACGATTCCATGGCCGTGGCCTTCGAGGAGCGGACGCTGCGGCGCAATTTCCAGGGCTACACCACAGACAAGGCCGAAGTGCTGCTCGGCTTCGGCGCGAGCGCGATCGGACGCCTGCCGCAAGGCTACGTCCAGAACGAGGTGCAGATCGGCGCCTACGCGCAGTGCATCAGCGCTGGCCGTCTCGCCACCGCGAAGGGCTATGGGCTCACCGATGACGACCGGCTGCGCGCCGACATCATCGAGCGCATCATGTGCGAGTTCGGCGCCGATCTCGGCGACATCTGCGCGCGGCATGGCGCGGAGCCCGAGGCGATGCTGAAGTCGGCGTCGCGTCTGAAGCCGCTGATCTCTGACGGCGTCGTGAGGCTGGACGGCGACAAGCTCGCGGTCGCCAGGGACTCGCGCTTCCTGGTCCGCAGCGTCGCGGCGGCGTTCGACGCGCATCTGGATCCAGGAAAGCAGCTGCACAGCCGGGCGGTTTGAACTCACACACTCTGTCATTCCGGGGCGCGCCAACCGAACTCGGGTTTACCCGAGTTCGGCAGACTTGAAGATCCAAGTCGGCAATAGCCGACTTGGATGGCGCGAGCCCGGAATCCATTGTTCCACATCACGCGCTGCACAATGGATTCCGGGCTCGTGCTGCGCACGCCCCGGAATGACGCGTTGCTTGCGCTTCAACAAAGAAACTCCGCCCCGCTCCGCTATCGTCGTTTCGGAACGGAGTTGTCCATGTCTTTCCGATCCGACGATCTGGTCGATGACATCATGCGCACGGCGCCGCACACGATCCGTGTGTTTCTCGCCTTCAGGATGGCCTGTGTCGGCTGCCCGATCGCGACCTTCCACACGGTGGATGACGCCTGCCGCGAGCATGACATCGACCGCGAGAAATTCCTCGCCGCGCTGTGCGACTGCGTGCCGGCGTGAGGTGGTCCGGAATTCGCGCGGGCCGCGTGCGGATTCCCGGGTGAGGGCGCGCTTTCGCCGTAAGCGGAATCGCCCCTCGCTCCTGTCTTGCAGGTCAGGGTTGTCGCATATGCCTTTGGGCAGGTCTTTAGCGCACGCCTCGTCCTTCGAGACGACCGCTTCGCGGTCTCCTCAGGATGAGGCTAATCGGCATCTGCGCTTGTTGAAACTGTTGACCGCGCACTCCGTCCTCATCCTGAGGAGCCCGCCAGAAGCGGGCGTCTCGAAGGATGGGCCGCGGGGAAACTGCACTCAATCGATAGGCCAACTAACTCCGGAAAAACGTCCTGGCGCAGCTCTCACGCCGCGCCGCTATCGGGGCTCCGCTCCGCCAGCACGACGATCCTGTGCGGTTCGCGCAGGATGATGCGCTGGCGGCCGCTCTCGACGAGACCCTGGCTCTCCCAGCCACTCAGGATACGGCTGACGGTGTGCAGCGTGGTGCCGGTCATCTGCGCGATGTCCTGGCGGCTGATCGGGAAGTCGATCTCGATGCCATGGTCGAGCTTCTTGCCGGATTGCTTGGCGAGGCGCAGCAGCACATGCGCGACGCGCTGCTCGACCTGCTGGGTCGACATTTCCAGGATGCGGGTGTGGCTCTCCTGGAGGCGCGTGCCGACCGTCTGGAGCGTGTTGGCGGCGAGCGAGGGAAACCGCTCGATCAGCCGGGGCCAGGCCGAGGTCGGCCAGATCAGCACAACGCTGTCGTCGACCGCCATCGCCGTCGCCGGATAGTGCGCTGCTCCGATCGCCATCGCGAGGCCGAACGTCTCGCCGGGCGCGACATAGCGCACCACGATCTGCTCGCCGGTCGGCGTGGTCTTGGCGGCCCGGACGTGGCCGTGCAGCAGCAGGAAAAAAGACTGCGCGTCCGCCCCCTGCTCGAAGATGGTGCTGTTCTTGGGGTAACGCGCCGAGCGGGCCTCGCGCAGGATTTCCTCGAGGTCCTCCGGCTTGACGCCCCCAAATAGCGGCAAATGCGCAACGAGCGATGTGTCGACCTTGGCCATTCTGTCTCCTTGGCGCTGGGGAGTGTGATGGCACCTGCAATCGTCCAACAGTTTGCGATAGCGCAAAACGGGCCGGCCGGGCGGCAGTATTTTTCCAGACACCGGTTGGAATTTCCAGGAGTTGACCCCATGGCTGGCGCCCGATCCCGCAACTTTGAGGGCTGGCCGCTGTTTGCGAACAGCTTTCGGCCCTTTTTCCTGTTCGCCGCGATCCAGGCCGCCTTGTCGATCCTGGTCTGGCTGCCGATGTTCTATGGCGAGCTGTCGGTGACATCAGCCTTCGCACCGCGCGACTGGCATGTCCACGAGATGCTCTACGGCTTCCTGCCTGCGGTGATCACCGGATTCCTGTTCACGGCGATCCCGAACTGGACCGGGCGGTTGCCGATCCAGGGTGCCTCGCTGGGGGCGCTGCTGGTGGTCTGGCTCGCCGGGCGCATTGCGGTGACGTTGTCGGCCGACACGGGCTGGGTGTTCGCGCTTCTCGTCGATGCCGCCTTCCTGGCGCTGGTCGTCGCCGCCGCGGCGCGCGAGATCGTCGCAGGCGGCAACTGGCGCAACCTGCCCGTGGTGGCGCTCGTGCTGGTGCTGCTTGCCGGCAACATCTCCTTTCATCTCGAAACGCACTTCGAAGGCGCGGCCGATATCGGCATCCGCGTCGGCATCGGCGTGGTCGTGCTGCTGATCGCGCTGATCGGCGGCCGCATCATCCCGAGCTTCACCCGCAACTGGCTGGTCAAGTTCAATCCCGGCCGCCTGCCGGTGCCGTTCGGACGCTTCGACGGCGCGGTGATCGGATGCAGCGCGCTCGCGCTCATCTCGTGGATCGTGGCGCCATTGAATGCCGTCACCGGCGTCGCGATGGCACTTGTCGGCGTGCTGCACCTGGTGCGGCTTGCGCGCTGGGCCGGTGACCGCACGCTCCGCGAACGGCTGCTCTTGATCCTCCACGTCGGCTATTTTTTCGTGCCGCTCGGATTCCTCCTGCATGCGCTGGCTGCCTTCGGCGCGCTGCCTTCGAGTGCGGGCATTCACGCCTGGATGGCCGGGGCGGCCGGAACCATGACGCTCGCGGTGATGACGCGCGCGAGCCTCGGCCACACCGGGCAGGCGCTGACGGCTTCGCCGGCGACACAGGGGATTTACCTCGCGATCATCGTCGCGGCGCTGGCGCGGGTCGCCGCGGTGGTGCTGCCTGCGCACACTGACGCGCTACTGCACATTGCCGCCTGCGGCTGGGTCGTCGCATTCCTCGGATTTGCCATTGCGTTCGGCCCGCTGCTCGCCGGCAGCCGCCGGCGGGCGCTTGCCATCATGGGCGTGCCGGTCCCGGCACGCTGAGCTTACGCCGCGGTCTGCGAGGGCACCTCGGTCCGCACGCCCTTGCGCCATTCGGTGATGGTACAGCCGAAACGGCCGCGGAACCAGCGCGCCATGGCGCTCTGCGCGGAGAAGCCGAGCTGCACGGCGACGTCAGCCAGCGGCCGGCGCGTGTCGTCGATCAGTTGAATCACGAGATCGGCGCGCTGCGCTTCGAGGATGGCCGAAAAGCTGGTGCCTGACGCGGCAAGGCGGCGGTGGATGGTACGCCGGGTGCAGGCGAGATGCTCGGCCACACGCTCGACGGTGCAATCGCCGCTGGCGAGCAGGCTGCGCACGACCTCGTCGATCTTTGCCTCCCAGCTTGCGGGGCGCGTCTCGATCGCCTCGATCCGCTTGCGCAGATAATTCGCGATCAGCGGATGCGCGCTCCGGATCCGGCGCTCCATGTCGTGCGCCGACAACAGGATCGCATCGTCATCCGCATTGAAGGTGACGCGGCAGCCGAAGAACTCGCGATAACGCTTGCGGTCGTGCGGCGACGGATAGTGCAGGTGCACCTCCAGTGGCCGCCAATCGCTGCTGAACAGCGACTGGATGATGCGGTGGACGCTGCCGAGCGCCATGTCGATGGCCTGACGCGGCGCGCTCGGCTGCCGGCCGCGCAGATGCAGCGTGACGGTCACGGTGTGCTTGTCGCGCGCAACATCGAGCCGCATGCCCTCGTGATGGACATGGATGAAGCGTGAGAATGCTTCGATGGCCTCGCCGACTGTCGCCTGTTCGCGCACGATCAAACCAACCGCGCCGAAATTGGTCAGGCCGCCCCGCTCGGCAAGGCGCAAGCCGAAGTCTTCGGCGCCGGATGCCTCGGCCGACAATTCGAGCAGGCGGCGCAGGCCGGCGACGGCGATCGGCGTGTCGGGCTTGTCGAGGCAGGCCAGCGGCAGTCGGACCTTGCGCATCATCTGCCTGGGGTCGAGTCCGACCGACCGGGCGACCTCCGGATAATAGCTCAAGCCTGCGCTGCGAATGAGGTCGGTCATGCGACCCGTTCCGCCATTCCCGAGGGATGTCCCGAAATGTAAAGTTTATGTCCCCATCCGTCAAATCCGGGAACGCGTTGGAACATACATAGGGGAAAACCGAAGCAAAGCACTGGCGTGAATGCCGTGCTCACGACGGCGCGGTGGCGACTGGGCCCGCTGCCGTCTCGGCCATTTGACCAAGACATTGCTGGATCGGGATGATGCCGGGAAACATGGTTTCCAAGGGTGAGGTGTTTGTCATTGAAACTGACGCGGTCTCCCGCGAGCAGCTTTCGACCGCGCTTCAACAGAGCGCCTATGACGTGATCTGCTTCGCCGATGGCGCCTCGCTGCTATCGGAGGCGAGAGCGCGGATGCCGGCCTGCGTGCTGCTGGAGATGCCGCCGGATCGCTCCGGCCTCGAGGTGCTCAAGCGGCTGCGCGAGGAAAACTGCATGGCGCCGGTGCTGGTGACCTCGGCGAACGGCAGCATTTCCATGGCGGTCGACGCCATCAAGAGCGGCGCGGCCGACTTCATCGAAAAGCCGTTCCGCACCCGTGACATCGTCGATCGGATCGATGCTGCGATCGACGAGTTCGCGCAACCCGGCTCGAACCGGCAGCGCTGGCTGCCCGGCCGCGAACCCCTCACCGCGCGCGAAGGCGCGGTGCTCGAGCATCTCGCCGCGGGCCTCACCAACAAGGAAATCGCCCGGCGCATGCATCTGAGCGCGCGGACGGTCGAGGGCTACCGCGCCAGCATCCTGAAGAAGGCTGGCGCCCGCAACGTGACCGATCTGCTCCGTCGCATCTTCGGCCAGGGCTCGCCAATCCAGATCTGAGGCCTGGCGGGACCATAAGGCGTTCCGCGGCCACGGTGCCGCCGCCGCAGCGCCCCACGGAAACCCCAATCGAACCAGTTCCTTCCCTGCCGCGTCTCATCACGATGGCGAGGCATCTGATCGCGCGCGTCCGGCTGGCGGCGCGGCGATACCGGCAGGAGGGATTTTATGCGCATCATCGCAAATTATTTGGCAACCACGAGCCTGGTCCTGGTGACCTCGGCCGTCGCATTGCCGTCATGGGCAGCCGACGTGGACGCCAAATCCGCGATCGACACGGTCACCGTCTATCCCGATGGCGCCACCGTGACGCGCGTCATTTCGTTGGATCTCGCCTCGGGTGACTCGACGCTGGTCGCCAAGGATTTTCCGCTCTCGCTCGATCCGTCCTCCCTCCGCGTCGAAGGCGAGGCGGGCGCCAAGCTGACTATCGGCACGATCGACGCGCGGCCGCCGCGTACGGCGCCGCCCGTGAACCTGCCCGAGCTCGACAAGCGCATCGAGGCGCTCAGGGATCAGCGGGCAGACCTGCAAGGTGCGATCGACTCGGCCACCGCACGGCGTCAGTTCGCGCAGCACTTCGCTGAAGCCTCGCCCGCCGGCCTCGGCGACAAGGGCGAAGCGCGCCCGATCACCGAATGGCGCGCGGCCTTTGCCACCGTCGCCGAGGAGATCGCGACCGCCGACACTGCGATCCGCGAGGCCACGCGAAAACAGCGCGAGATCGATCGCCAGATCGCACAATTGGAAGCCGAGCGCTCGGCCAAGCCGCCGAGCAAGCTGGAGGTGCGGATCGACGTCGCCTCGGGAGCCGCGACGAAGGCGACGCTGCGGGTGACCTATGCCGTGCGCAACGCGCGTTGGCTGCCGCTCTACGACGCCCGGCTCGACACCGGCACCAAGGACCGCAAGCCGCAGCTCGAGCTGGTCCGCCGTGCCGAGATCACGCAATCCACCGGCGAAGACTGGTCCAACGTGACGCTCGGCGTCTCGACGGTGCGCATCGGCCGCGGCGGCAGCGCCCCGGAGCTGAATTCGCTGGTGGCGCAATATCCGCAGGTGCCGAAGCCGCTGGCGCTCGGCACGGCCTCTGATCTGGCGCGGCCCGCCCCGGTCGCGCGTCAGATGCAACCCCATCTTTCGAAGATGGCCGAGTCGGTCGAGCCGCGTGAACGCGCCGAAGAACAGCAGGCGGTTGCCGAAATCGGCGACTTCCAGGCCACCTTCAGGATCCCCGGCCGCGTCAGTCTCGGTGCCGCCGAGGGCGCCAAGAGCCTCCGTATCGCTTCGGTGAATGTGCCCGCCGATCTGGCGGTGCGCGCCGCACCGGTGATGGATCCGACCGCCTTCCTCGAAGCCAGCTTCAAGCAGACCGACGATACGGCATTGCTGCCGGGCAAGGTCGCGATCTACCGCGACGGCGTTTTCGTCGGCCGCGGCAAGATCACGGCGTCGGCCAAGGACGACATCGTGCGGCTCGGCTTCGGCGCCGACGACAAGATCAAGATCGAGCGCGCGGTGCTCAAGCGCAACGAAGGTTCGGCGGGCCTGCTGGTCACGACGTCGAAGACCGACGAGCGTTCATTCAAGACGACTATCCGCAATGGTCACGATTTCCCGATCAAGGTTGCGATCGAGGATCAATTACCGGTCAGCGAGAACGAGGACATCGTGGTCGAGATGCTGCCCGCGACCACGCCGCCGACCGCGAGCAACATCCGCGACAAGCGCGGCGTGCTGGAATGGACATTCGACGCCAAGCCCGGCGAGATCAGGGACATCAACTTCGTCTGGCGGATCCGCTGGCCGAAGGACAAGGGCATGGTGATCGTGCCGGCGGGGTAGGGAGTTTACGGTGCAATAAATCCTCCGTTGTCATGCCCCGCCACCGGGTCTCGCCTTCGGCGAGTCCGATGACAGGCTCCGGCGGGGCATCCAGTAAGCCGAGGCCTAACGATTCAATCGCTGCCGCCGCGGCGTACTGGATCGCCCGGTCGAGCCGGGCGATAACCCCATTGAGGAGCGAGATCTCACTTCGCCTTCAGGAAATCCGCGACCTCGAGCAGCATGAATTCGTCGTCGTCGGCCTTGTTGGGGTCGCGGCTGGACGAGAACGGCAGATTGTTGTCATTGCCGACGATGATGTGGGTGTCGTCGACGCGATCGACGTTCTCGATGGTGAAGAACGGGAAGGTGTAGACGCCGTCATTGAGCGGCTTCCTCGCCTTCTTGTCGGGGTCCCTGATCTTCATCAGATCGACATAGCCGATCTTGCGCACGGGCTTGCCGACATTGGCGTCGGTGAGCTCGATCTTGTAGATGCGCTTGAACTTGGCGAGGTCAGGAAAGCAGTTCTCGCCGCGGGTGCCCTGCGGGCAGGCCTTGTCGGCGGTGCCTTCGCCGTTGTCGCGCTCGATGACGAGGCCGGAGGCCTGATCGATCATGTTGAAGTCGCCGATGGCGTTGCCGTTCTGCTCGAACACATACTGCCAGTAGCGGCCGGTGAACTTCTCGGCAGCGACGTCGAATTCGAGGATGCGGGAAGCTTCCTTGCCGTCGACCTTCTCCCAATCCTTCTTGTCGGCGTCCCACAGCGGTCCTTCGAGCAGCCCGTAGAGGAATTTACCGTCCTTCGACGACGCAAAGCCTTCAAACCCCTTGGAGCGGCGGAGGTTGACGTTGGTGTAGGTCGCGCCCGGCGCGCCCGGCGTTCCCACCGCCCAGTTGTCGGGCGAGCGCACCGGCTTGCCGTCGGCGACCGTCTCGAACACGGCCAGGATCTTGCCGGATTTATCGGCCTTCATAATGTAGGGACCGAACTCGTCGCCGATCCAGAAGATGTCGCCGATGATCTGGAAACCCTCGGTGTCGAAGTCCGAGCCGGTGAGGTAACGCTTCTGCGTGTCCTCGTGCACGATGCGGAAGGGCACCTTCTTGTCGGGATCATGCAGGAAGATGGTCTCCAGCCGCTCGATCTTGCCGCTCGCCCAATCCATCTTGCAGCGGTTCAGATACAGCATCGAATCCGGCGAGTTGGCGCGCGCGCCCATGCCGTTGTCGGTGATCACCCAGAATGTGCCGTCGGGCATGGTCTTGATGCCGGAATGACCCTGGAGCGGCTGGCCCTTGAACGGCAGCGACACGCCGGTCGCCCGCTCATAGGACTTGCCCATCACGGTGCCGAGCGCGTCGACGCGCTTGCCCGTGGTGTATTTGCCCGAAGTCTTAAGATCGGCGGGGGCATCGGCCGGCGCGTCGATGAACGACTTGGCCGGCATCACCACGTGGCCGGCGAGCTTGGCCGGGAATTCAACTTCGCTTTGCGCGAGCGCGGCGCTCGCGGTGAGAATGATCGTTGCGACGGTGCTGAGAAAAGTCGCGCGCATGTGCGTCTCCTGTTGGCGGACGCACGCCTTATGCGGACTGCACGTTGCAGTTTTGTGAAGCCGGGCCAAAGGCCGCAGCGGCCGTCTACTCCTTGACCGCGCCCGTCAGCGACGACACGTAATAATCCACGAACAGCGAGTAGAAGATCGCAACCGGCAACGAGCCGAGCAGCGAGCCCGCCATCAGCGCGCCCCACTGATAGACGTCGCCGGTGACGAGCTCGGTCAGGATCGCGACCGGCACGGTCTTGTTGGCGCCGCTCTGGATGAAGGCGAGCGCATAGATGAACTCGTTCCAGGACAGCGTGAAGGAGAAGATGCCGGCCGAGATCAGGCCGGGCACGGCGAGCGGCAGCGTGATCCGCCGCAGGATCTGGAGCCGTGTGGCGCCGTCGACCAGCGCGCACTCCTCGAGCTCGTACGGAATCGACTTGAAATAGCCGATCAGGAGCCAGGTGCAGAACGGCACCAGGAAGGTCGGATAGACCAGGATCAGCGCCAACGGTGAGTCGAACAGGCCGAACTGCACGACGACGGTGGCGAGCGGAATGAACAGGATCGACGGCGGCACCAGATACGCCAGATAGATGCCGAGGCCGACATAAGGGCTGCCGCGGAAGCGCAGGCGTTCGATGGCATAGGCGGCGAGCGTGCTCGCGATCAGCGACAGCGTGGTCGACCCGATTGCCACCAACATCGTCGTCCACAGCCAATGCGGATAGGCGGTGTTGAACAAGAGGTGCTTGATGTGCGCCAGCGTCGGCGAGGAGATCCAGAACGGATTGTGCTCCTTGTAGTTCATCAGCTCCGCGTTCGGTTTGAACGAGGTGATCGCCATCCAGTAGAACGGGAACAGCAGGATGAGTACAAAGCAGCCGAGCGGCAGATAGATCATCATCAGCCGCCGCAGCCCGGAATCCCAGGCCATCGTGTCGGGCGCTGCCTTCGCGTCGGCGACAGCCGGTTGGGCGACGGTATCAGTCATTGCTCTCTCCCTGCTGCCATTTGCGGCGCGCCAGGCCGAAATAGGAGAACAGCGTCGCGAACACCAGGAACGGGATCATCGACACCGCGATCGCGGCGCCTTCGCCGAGCTCGCCGCCGGCGATGCCGCGCTGGAAGGCCAGCGTTGCCAGCAGATGAGTCGAGTTGCCGGGCCCGCCACGGGTGATGGCGTAGACCAGCTGGAAGTCGGTGAAGGTGAAGATGATCGAGAAGGTCATGACGATGGCGAGGATCGGCATCATCATCGGGAAGGTGATGTAGCGGAAGCGCTGCCAGGCGCTGGCGCCGTCGAGCATCGCAGCCTCGTAGAGCGAGGGCGAGATGGTCTGAAGCCCCGCCAGCAGCGAGATCGCGACGAAGGGAATGCCGCGCCAGATATTGGCGGCGATCAGCGAGAAGCGCGCCGGCCAGGGCGAGCCGAGGAAGTCGACATTGCTGTCGCGCCAATGCAGCACGTCGACCAGCAGGTAGGAGATGATCGAGAATTGAGGATCGTAGATCCACCAGAACGCCAGCGCCGACAGCACGGTCGGCACGATCCAGGGCAGCAGGATGATCGCACGCAGCACGCTCTTGAAAGGAAAATGGTTGTTGAGCAGCAGCGCCAGCCAGAAGCCGAGTGCGAATTTCCCGAACGTCGCGATGCCCGTGTAGACCACGCTGTAGAACACTGCGTTCCACCAAAGCGAATCGGTGAGTAGATACTGAAAATTCTCGAAGCCGACGTAGATGCCACGCCGGCCGATCGTGGTGTCGGTGAAGGCGAGCCAGACGCCGAGGCCGAGCGGATAGGTCAGGAAGACCGCGAGCAGCCCGATCGCAGGCGCCAGACACATCACGATCAGGAACGGCTTGTAGTCGAACAGGCGTACCAGCCAGTTCGGCTGCAGCTGGGCCAGGGCAGGGGAAGAGAGGGTGGTCACGGACATCAGCTCGTTGTCCCGTCTGTGAAAGTCACTCCACCGTCATTGCGAGCGAAGCGAAGCAATCCAGTCTGTCTCCGCGGCTACAGTCTGGATTGCTTCGTCGCTTCGCTCCTCGCAATGACGGACACTCAGTCCGTGCTACCGGCCTTGCCGCCGGAAGTACCGCTTGCAGCGCTGCTCGGCTTCGGCGGCAGCGGCCTCCGGCGTGGCAGCGCCGGTGGCAACGGACGAGAACATCTGGATCAGCACGTAGTCTGCGCTGACGGCACCCGTCGCCGTCGAGATCGGGCCCTTGTAGCCGTCATAATAGGTGCTGTTCATGGTGTCCTTGAACAGCTTCACCTTGGGATCCTGCGACCACACGGCGGCCTCGGCATAGGCGGCCAGCGGCTGTGACCAATAGCCGGAGTTGGCATTGAGCCACGGCTCGTACTGGTCTTTTTCAAGCATGTATTGCAGGAATGCCTTTGCCGCGTTGGGGTACTGGCTGTGCTTGAACAACATGGCGTTCAGCGTCAGGCCCGCCATCGGCGAAACCTTGGCCAGGCCCTTCGGCAGCAACTGATGTTCGCTGTCCTCGGCGATTGCCTTGGTCGCGGGGTCGTTCTTCAACGAGAAGTACAGCGAGACGCCGTTCGCGGTCAGGGAAATCTCCTGCGAGGAGTAGGCGCGGTTGTTGCTGACGTCGTTCCACGACGTCGTGCCGGCGATGAAGGTCGGGTAGAGCTGCTTGACCCAGTTCAGCGCGGCAATGGTCTCCTTGCTGTTGATGACGACGTTGCCGTCCTCGTCGAGCAGGGAGCCGTTGTGCGACCACAGAGCCCAGTTCGCAAAACCGTTGCCGTCGCCCTTGGCGTTGCCGAGCGCGAAGCCGGCCGGCTTGCCGGCCTTGTGCAGCTTCTGGCAGAGGTCGAGGATGCCGGCATGGTCTTCCGGCACCTTGTCGAAACCGACCGATTGCAGGATCGACTTGCGGTAGATCAGAGGACCGGCAGTGGCGCCGAACGGCAGCCCGATCCAGGCGTCGCTCTTGTTCTTCTTGCCGTAGCGCTGCGCCAGCGGCAGCCAGCCGCCATAACGCTTGCCGAGATAGTCGGCGACATCAGTCAGCTCGATCAGCTTGTCGATATAGATGTGCGGAGCATCGGAGAAGCCGATGATGATGTCGGGGCCGGCGCCGGAATTCGAGGTCACCGCGGTCTGCTGGTTGATGTCTTCCCAGCCGACGAAGTCGACCTTGACCTCGACCCCGGTCCCCTTGGTGAATTTTGCCGCATTGGCGCGGAACACGTCCTCGTCGGCCTGGACGAAACGCACCGGGCGCAGCATGCGCAAGGATGCGCCTTTCTCGATGTCGCGCTTGGGCGCCGCCACATCGGCGGCCTTGATGGTGGATTGCGTTGTTTGCGCTGCAGCACCAGTGGCCGCGAGCGTTGCAGCGGACAGGCCCAGCGCCAAGGCATCACGACGCGTGATGTCGTTCCTCATCAGTTCCTCCCTAAATGTCTCCCTTCCCGGCGTTGATCGCCGGTGAAGGGCCGTTTCGGTCTTTGACGCGTTTGCGCCGGCCGCCTAGCTGTTCGGTCCGCGATCCATGCTGACGGGCTGCCAGCGACGGAGCGCAGTGCTTTGCAGCACCGACGGATTGACGCAGCTTACCGGCCACATGCCCTGAAGCACCAGTGACAATTCGTAGCCCACACGGCGCTTGCGCGCCTCGTCGAACCGTGCCGAGGCCGAAGCGACGTGGGCGGTCAGGGTCACATTCTCCATGCCGAGCAGCGGATTGTTATGCGAGGGCGGTTCCTTCTCCAGCACGTCGAGGGCGGCATGCGCGATCCAGCCTTCTTGCAGCGCCTTGATCAGGCTCTCCTCGTCCACCGTGGCACCGCGCCCGGTGTTGATGAAGATCGAGCCCTTCTTCATCTGCCGGAAGTGCTTCTCGGTGAGCATATGATGCACCTCGGGCCGGGCGGGGGCGTGCATCGAGACGAAGTCGGATTGCGACAGCACCTCGTTCAGCGTCGCCGGGATCACGCCGTGGTCGTACATCAGGGTTTCCTGGATGAAGGGATCATAGGCCATCATGCGCAGGCCGAACGGGGCTGCGCGTTTCGCAACCGCTCGCGCCACGCGGCCGAACGAGATGAAGCCGAGCGTCTGGCCCATTAGCCTCGGGATCTTGAGCAGCGCCGGCCGGCCCTCGGCCCAGCGACCGTCGCGCACCATGCGGTCCTGCTCGACCAGGCGGCGGAAGCCGGCGAGCAGCAGCATCATGGCGTGGTCGGCGACCTCCTCGATGAAAGTATCGGGGATGTTGGTGACGGGAATGCCGCGGGCGGTGGCGGCCTTGACGTCGACGCTGTCGACACCGACCGAGCCGAGCGTGATGACCTTGCAGCTCTCCAACGCGTCGATGATGGTCTTGGAGATCGGAATGCCCTTGGCATAGATGGCGTCGGCATTCTTTGCGGCGGCGATGAAGCCGGCCTCGTCGGCGGGCGCTTCGACGATCTCGGCATCGATCGGATCGAGCGCCTCGCGCTCATAGGAGTAATCGCTGCCCGCGACCGTGAAGCTCGCGCCCTTCGGCGTCACCACCCTGTATTTCGGCATTTTCTGCTCCCGATTTGGTTTCTTGTTGTGACCCGCCTTCGTGGCTGGCCTTTGCGTCTTTTACGCGAAATCGATGCGGTCGCGTACAATTCCCGGTTGTCGGCGTGGAGATAAATTGCCGGTTTTTGCGGCTCCGTACGGGCTTCTACGGAGGCCCGTAAGTAACTTGATAAGGCCTCACACATAAAAGTTGATTCGATTTTGATCGATCTGGTCGCGTGCCCGTATCCCATTGTTGCCGGAGCCATCCCGTGAAATTGAGCAATCTGAAGATCGCCCCGAAGCTCGGCATTCTCGTCGGCGTCACCTTGTTCGGCCTGTGCATCTCCGGTGTCCTTGCCGGCTACCTGATGAAGCGCGAGATGGTGAACGCGCGCATCGACCAGACCAAGGCGATCGTCGAGCTGGCCCGCAACTACGCGGCCACGCTGGTGAAGCGGGTCAATGCCGGCGAGTTGACCAAGGACGCCGCGCTCGCCGAGCTGCGCCGCTACGGCAATGCGATGACCTACGACAAGGGCTCCGGCTATCTGTTCGGCACCACCTATGATGGCATCACGCAGCTCGCGCCCGATCCGAAGCAGATCGGCGCCAACCGCATGGATGTGGAGACCAACGGTCGGAAGCTGTCCCGCGAGATCATGGATGGGGTCAAGGCGAACGGCGAGACCCTGCTGTTCTACGAATATGTGAAGCCCGGTCAGGCAAAGCCGATCCGCAAGCTCGGCTACGCCGTCGCAGTGCCCGGCTTCGAGATGTATCTCGGCACAGGCGCCTATCTCGAGGACATCGACGAGAAGATGGGCCCGGTCTACTGGCTGCTCGGCTTCGCCATGCTCGGCATCGTCATCGTTGCGGGTAGCGTCGCCTGGCTGATCGGCCGCAGCATCAGCCGCCCGCTCGCGCTGCTCGGGACCCGCATGAAGGAGCTGGCCGACGGCAAGCTCGAGGGCGACATCTCGGGTGTCGGCCGCGGCGACGAGGTCGGCGCGATGGCGTCGACCGTGCAGATCTTCAAGGACAACGCCGTCCGCATCCGCGACCTCGAGAAGACCGAGGCCGATGCCAAGGAGCGTGCCGCGGCGGAACGTCGCAGCGCGATGGAAGACATCGCCAACGACTTTGAACGCAGCGTCAACGGCATCGTCCGCTCGGTCTCCTCAGCCGCGGCCGGCATGCAGAGCACGGCGCAGTCGATGACCGCGACCGCGAGCGACGCCTCCTCGCGTGCCGCAACGGTCGGCGCTGCCTCGCAAAAGGCCTCCGGCAATGTCGGCACGGTTGCCGCGGCCGCCGAAGAGCTGTCGAGCTCGGTTGCGGAAATCTCCCGCCAGGTCACCCGCTCGACCGAAGTCGCGGGCCGCGCCGTCAGCGACGCAGAGCGGACCAACGCCACCGTGCAGGTGCTCTCGACCGGCGCCGAGAAGATCGGCGAGGTGGTCAAGCTGATCCATTCGATCGCCGCGCAGACCAACCTGCTCGCGCTCAACGCCACCATCGAGGCGGCACGCGCCGGTGAATCCGGCCGCGGTTTCGCGGTCGTCGCCTCCGAGGTCAAGGCGCTCGCCAACCAGACCGCGCAGGCGACCGAGGAGATCTCCGCGCAGGTCGCGGCGATGCAGACCTCGACCAGCGACGCGGTCACGGCCATCTCCGGCATCACCCAGACCATCGCCGAGATGAGCGAGATCACCGCCGGCATTTCCGCTTCGATCGAGCAGCAGGGCGAAGCGACCCGCGAGATCGCCCGCAACATCCAGTCGGTCGCGGCCGGCTCGAGCGAGATCAACGCCCATATCGGCAGCGTCACCTCGGCCGCGGAAGCGACCGGCAGTGCGGCCACCGACGTGCTCTCCAACGCCCGCGAGCTGGACAACCAGTCCGGCGCGCTGCGCAGCGCCGTCGACGGCTTCCTCGCCAAGGTCCGCGCGGCGTAAGGCGGAACGCTCGAAATCGTAGGGTGGGCAAAGGCGCGCAAGCGCCGTGCCCACCTTTTTCTTTCGAGCTTGTCGAAGTGTCGGTGGGCACGCTTCGCTTTGCCCACCCTACGATGTCTCGTGCCCCGGACGCAGCGCAGCGCTTCTTTAGCGGTGCGCTGCAGAGCCGGGGCCCATGCTCGCGGCAATCTGGGTCCCGGCTCTGCGTCGCGTCATTTCATGCCGCGCCGCGTCCGGGACACGAGACCGTTCTACTGCTTCTCGATCTTCGCGTTCGTGATCAGTTTCTCCCACAGCACGAGCTGCTCGTTCACGAAGCTGCCAAGCTGCTCCGGCGTGCCGGAGAAGGCGTCCATGCCGAGGGTGGCGAGCTTGGCTTTGATCTCCGGATTCTCGACGATCTTCCTGATCTCGGCGTTGAGCCGCGTCACGATCTCCTTCGGCATGCCGGCCGGGCCGAAATAGCCCTGCCATGACGAGATGTCGAAGTCGGGCACGCCGGCCTCCTGCATCGAGGGCAGATGCGGCACCAGCGGTGAGCGCTCCTTGGTGGTAACCGCGAGCGCGCGCAGCGCGTTGCCGTTGACATGCGGCAGGCCGGTCAGGATGTCGACGAACATCATCGAGACGCGGCCGCCCATGACGTCGTTGAGCGCCGGCGGCGAGCTCTTGTAGGGCACGTGCAACAGGTCGAGCCCGGCATTGTGCGCAAAGGTCGCGCCCGACACGATCGCCGAGGACGAGCCCGAGGCATAACTCAGCTTGCCCGGATTGGCCTTGCCATAGGCGACCAGCTCGCCGACGGTCTTGGCCGATACTTCCGGATTGATGACCAGCATGAAGGGCAAATCGCCGGTGCGCGCGATCGGCGTGAAATCCTTGACCGGATCGTAAGTGAGGCTCTTGAGCAGGAAGGGATTGGCCGAATGCGTGGTGTTGGTCGTCACCAGCAGCGTGTAGCCGTCGGGCGCGGCGCGCGCGACATAGGTCGCGGCGAGCATGCCGTTGGCGCCCGCCTTGTTCTCGATCACGATGCCGACGCCGAGCGCCTGCGACAGATGCTGCGAGATCAGCCGCGTCGTGGTGTCGGTGCCGCTGCCGGCCGCAAACGGCAGCACCAGCGTGATGTTGCGGCTCGGATAATTGTCGGCCTGGGCGGTGGACGTGGCGGCAAGGCACAGTGCGGCCGCGCCGATGGCACGCAAGTTTCGAATCAACGCTGAAATCATGTCTGAACGTTCCCTCTTTTTCGTTGGCCGGGAACCTAGCGTCTCCTCGTTGAAATCGGAAGACGTGAGTTTGTCGCCCACTCTCGTGCCCCAGGCGCAGCGCAGCCGCAGTGATGCGCTGCTGAACCGGGGCCCATGCTCGCGGCACACTGGGTCCCGGCTCAGCGATGCATCGCTGACGCGCTGCATCTTGTCCGGGACACGAGATCCGGCGCGTGGAGTCCGCACCGCGGAATTACTTCACCGCAGAACCCTGGCGCGAGGCGATCACGACGCCGGCGAGCACCAGCGCGTAGCCGATCAGGTGGAACGGCTGGAGCTTTTCGCCGAGCAGCAGGATCGCCAGCGCCGAGCCGAACACCGGCACCAGATGGAAGAACGGCGCGGCGCGGTTCGGGCCGATCAGCGCCACGCCGCGGTTGAAGAAGAGATAGGCCAGCGTCGAAGGAAAGATCAGGATGTAACCCAGCGTCGCCAGCGTCATCGTATCGAGTTGCAGCACGCGGCCGCTTGCCGCCTCCCAGATCGCGGTTGGCAGCAGCATGGTCGCGCCGCAGCAGGTGGTGAAGGAGAGAAATGAGAGCTGGTGGATCTTCGGCCGCCGCGGGATGAAGGCGGAGTAGAGACCGAACGCCACCAGCGAGGAGGCGAACATGATGTCGCCCCTGTTGAAGCTGATGCTCGCGAGCGCGGCGAGATCGCCGCGCAGGATGATGATCAGCACGCCGGCAAGCGAGATCGCGATGCCGGCGAACTGCGCGCCGGTCAGCCGCACCCCGAACAGCACCAGCGACCACAGCGCCACGAACAGCGGACCTGCCGACTGGATCAGCAGCGCATTCAGCGCTTCCGTGTATTGCATCGCCCAGTAGGATATCGCGTTGTTGAAGGCGAAGCCCACCAGCGACAGGAACAGCATCAGGCCCAGGCTGTTGCGCAAGGCGGGCCAGTCGCGCTTCAGATGCGGCCATGCGAATGGCAACAGGATCAGGAATACGCCGAACCAGCGGATTGTGGTCACCGTCAGCGGCGGCACATGCGCACCGACATGGCGCGCGAGCACGATGTTGCCGGCCCAGAACAGCGAGCTCAGGCTCAGCAGCAGATAAGGCTGGTTGTTGAGCCAACTGGCCGGATTGGAGGCCGGTGGCGCGGGCGAAGCGATCGTCATTGGCGTCGGATACAAGCTTGCGCCGGATTGCCGTCGTGACACAAGCCACGCAGCCGCAATGCTACAATGCAGACATGAACCGGGGAGGCGCCTTTGGCGGTTAATATGTTGAACATCGAGGGCCTGGAACGGCTCGATCCAAATGCGCCGGTGGTTATGCTGAACCTGATGCGCTTCCACGCGCGTTCGCGCGACGGCAACGGCTCCGGCTGGGACGCTTATCTGCGCTACAGCGCGATCACCGTGCCGATGATCAAGGCGCGCGGCGGCACCTTGCTCTGGACCGGCGAAGCCAGGGCTGTCGCACTCGGACCGCAGAAGGGGAACGACTGGGATTTCGTCGCGCTGGTCTTCTATCCGTCGGTCACAGCCTTCCTCGACATGATGACATCGGAGGCCTACGAGACGCAGGCCGACCCGCATCGCGTCAACGGCTGCGCCGAGCACGTCATCATTGCCACCAGCGAGGCGTACAGCAAGTTGAAGGCGTGATCGTGCGCGGGCGGGGCTGCCTTCACAAGGAGAAGAAACAAGACGCCATCGGGGGCAGTGCCTACTTGTTCCCCACCGCGCGCCCATCAAGTGCCAGCGCGTCCACTACGGCGCGGCAAGCAGCCTGCAGCAGGCGGCAGACCTCCTCCGTCGACCGCTGCGGGCGCAGCGCTGCAAACGTCGGATAGCTCGTCAGCACGAAGATCAGATCGACCGAGTCCCGCACGGCGCGCTTTGCCGCGTGTTTGCCGACGATGCGCGACAGCAGCGCAGCCAGCAATTCGCGCCGGCGCTCGTTGCGCGCGACCAGCGCTTCGCCGAATTCGGGATCGGTTGCAATGTCCTGGTTGAGTCCGCCGACCGCGGCGTCGTGCCCCCAGAACGTACAGAATATTTCGACGACGCGATCGAGCGCGGCGCGCGGATCCGCCATCGCCATCACCTCGGTCAGTTCGAACAGCCCGCCCCGGCGGGCGATGTTGTCGAACACGGCTTCCAGCAATCCGCGCCGCGAGCCGAACTGGTTATAGACGGTCAGCCGCGTGACGCCGGCCGCCTTTGCCACCACGTCGAGTGAGAAGTTCGCGATGCTCGCGTCTTTGCGCAACAGGCCCGCGCCGGCCGCGATGATGCGTTCGCGCGTCTCCGCCGCCGCGGAAGCCCGCGCGGAGCTCACATAGTTGCGCTTCGGCATGGCCTTGCCATTCTGTATATTCAATTTGAAGCCGGTGCGGAGCTCGCCATGCAAACTGCCCTCGTGATCGCCCTGTCGCTTCACGTGTTGTCGTCCGTGTTCTGGGCGGGATCAAGCTTCGCGCTGGCCCGCACCGGCGGAGCCGGCGGCGAGCAACTCGTCTTTCCACAGCTCGGCGCGGCGACGATTGCGATCCTGACCGGCGGTTATCTCGGGCATCTCGTGCATTCCGGCCATTTCGGCACGGCCGAGCAGGTGCTCGCAGTCGGCGCGGTCTGCGCGTTGATCGCGGCCGGCGTTCAGGCGGCCATCGGTCCCCGTGCGCTCATGGCCTCGCGTCGTGGCGCCGGTAATCCTGAGGAGCTGCGTTCACGCATCGCCACGGCCCAACGCGTGGCGGCGGGCCTGCTCGGCATCGCCGCGCTCTGCATGGGCGCTGCGCGCTACATCTGAAGGCGGTTTAGGGGCGTCCCGGAGGTCGAAAAGCAGCACTTGAGTAGAGCGTTGAGAGTTTTCTGTTTCGCCGGTGTCAGGCGATAGCGCGGCTTCCAGCCGTTTTTGAAGGAAAAGCGATGTCCAAGATGATTCTAGTGAACCTGCCTGTACGTGACCTCGCTGCATCGACAGCGTTTTATCTGGCGCTGGGTGCCGCGGTGAATCCCCAATTCTCCGGCGCAAGTTCGACCTCGCTGATGTTCTCGGACGCGATCGGGGTGATGCTGCTGACCCACGACCACTATCGCGAATTCACCCAACGCGAGATCGGCGACGCGCGCCGCGACAGCCAGGCCATGTTCGCTCTTACGGTCGACGACCGCGACACCGTCGATGCAACGCTGGCTCGCGCGGTGGCCGCGGGCGGTCGCGCCGATCCGAACCCGGCGCAGGACCTTGGCTTCATGTACAACCGGCACGTTGAAGACCCGGATGGCTATGTTTGGGAGATGGTATGGATGAATCCGTCAGCGAGCGCTTGAATCCGGCGCATCTGCGCAGTTGAAAGCAAATACAGATCACTCATGGCGGGGCCTTCTCGTATCGCCATGAGTCAAGCCCCGGAAGACGCTCCAGGCGACTTGACCGGACCCGACCCTAGTTCGCCTGCTTCCGTGACGCCGCGAACACGCCCGACAGCACCAGCGCAAAACCGATGAAGTGGAACGCCTGCGGGTGTTCGCCGAGGAACGCCATCGCCATGATCGAGCCGAACACCGGCACGACATGGAAGAACGGCGCGGCGCGGTTGGCGCCGATCAGGCGCACGCCGCGATTGAAGCAGAGATAGGCGAGCGTCGAGGGGAATACCGCGACGTAGAACAGCGTCAGCAGGTTCGGTCCGTCGAGCTTCATGACCGGACGCGCGGACAACTCCCAGATCTCCAGCGGAATGAGACAGGCCGCGCCGCAGCCAAAGGTGAAGGCGAGGAACGACAGGCCGTGCATCGGCGGGCGCTTCAAGGTCAGCACCGAGTAGAGTGCGAAGAAGATCAGCGCGACGATGAAGATGAGATCGCCCTTGTTGAACGCGATGTTCGACAGCGTGGTGAAGTCGCCGTGCAGCAGGATGATCAGCACGCCGCACATCGACAGCAGCACGCCGAACGCCTGCGCCGCGGTGAGCCTGATACCGAGAATGGCCAGCGACCACAGCGCCACGATCAGCGGCGCGGCCGACTGGAGCAGCAGCGTGTTCAGCGCCTGGGTATGCTCCAGCGCCCAATATTGCAGCGTGTTGAAGGCGCCGATGCCGGTGACCGAGAGCGTGACCATCAGGCCGAGCCGCCCGCGGATCGCGGGCCAGTCCTGCGCAAGATGCTTCCAGGCGAACGGCAGCACCAAAAGGAACGCGAAGAACCAGCGCAGGAACGACAGCGTCACCGGCGGGATGTGGCCGGCGGCGAGCCGACCGACGATGGCGTTGCCGGCCCAGCACAGCGCGGTGATGCTGAGCAGCAGGTAGGGCTGGTTGGCGATCCAGCTGTGACCGGATGTATCGGTGCCGGTGGTCTGGGCGGTTGCGGACATTGTGATCGTCATGGCCCCGCGGATAGCGCCGAGGCCCCCGGCCCGGAAAGGTCCGGGCCGGCTCATCGCCCGGCTCTGCTCAAAGACACGGAAATCGAGATCGCATCAACGGGGGGCGGATGCATCGCGACCATGCAGGGACCGACATGGCGCCTTACGCTTTGGTCGAAGCCCGTTCCGCCGTTCCACAGGCTTCTGGATTTTCAGGGGATATCAAAGGCTTGGGTCGGGCTTTGGACCTCGAAAAAGCCCCGTTCTTGCTTGCCTAGAGGGGCTGCTTCCTTTATCCGGTTGGCTGCCTTGCGTGCGGGCGGCTCCGGCCGCCGATTGGGCTGGGCGCAGGCATGATCCCGGAAGAGTGGGCACCGGTTTTCCGCGAGGATCATGCCTCCTAGAGACAGATTGAATAGGGATTACCCGCGAATGGCCAACGTTGTCGTCGTCGGCGCCCAGTGGGGCGACGAAGGGAAGGGCAAGATCGTCGACTGGTTGTCGGAGCAGGCGGACATCGTCGTCCGCTTCCAGGGCGGCCATAACGCCGGCCACACGCTGGTGATCAACGGCAAGACCTACAAGCTCGCGCTGCTGCCCTCCGGCGTGCTGCGCGAGGGCAAGCTGTCGGTGATCGGCAATGGCGTGGTGTTCGATCCCGCCGCCTTCCTCGACGAGGTCGCCAAGCTCAGGGCGCAGGGGGTCGAAGTCAGCCCAGACAATCTGCGCATCGCGGAAAACGTCACGCTGATCCTGCCGCTGCACCGCGAGCTCGATGCGCACCGCGAATCCGCCAGCGCCGCGACCGCGATCGGGACGACGCGCCGCGGCATTGGACCTGCCTATGAGGACAAGGTCGGCCGCCGCGCCATCCGCCTGATGGATCTTGCCGATCATCAGACGCTGCCGCACAAGATCGACCGCCTGCTGGCGCATCACAACGCGCTGCGCCGCGGCCTCAACCTGCCGGAATTCGACGGCGCGGTGATCCTGAAAGAGCTGATGGCGATGGCGCCGCAGCTGCTGCCCTATGCCGAGACGGTCTGGCGGCTGCTCGACATCAAGCGGCGCGAAGGCAAGCGCATGCTGTTCGAGGGCGCGCAAGGTGCGCTGCTCGACGTCGATCACGGCACTTACCCCTATGTCACCTCGTCCAACACGGTGGCGGCGCAGGCTGCGACCGGCGCCGGCCTCGGGCCGGGCGCGGTCGGCTACGTGCTTGGCCTGTGCAAGGCCTACACGACCCGCGTCGGCCAGGGCCCGTTCCCGACCGAGCAGGACAACGAGACCGGCCGCAAGATCGGCGAGCGCGGCCGCGAGTTCGGCACCAATACCGGGCGGCCCCGCCGTTGCGGCTGGTTCGACGCCGTGCTGGTCCGCCAGGCGGTCCGGACCTGCGGCATCAACGGCCTGGCGCTGACCAAGCTGGACATCCTCGACGGCTTCGACACGATCGAGGTCTGCACCGGCTACAAGCTCGACGGCAAGGAGATCGACCATTTCCCGGCCGGCGAGGGTGCGCAAAGCCGGGTCGAGCCGATCTACGAGACCATCGAGGGCTGGAAGGAGCCGACCGCCAACGCGCGGTCCTGGGCCGACCTGCCGGCTCAGGCCATCAAATATGTCCGCCGGATCGAGGAATTGGTCGGGTGCCCGGTCGCACTGCTTTCCACCAGCCCCGAACGCGAGGATACTATCCTGGTGCAAAATCCGTTTGAGGCTTAACGATATCTTACCGGGACGCGCGTATAGTTGAGTTGAAATGGCTGATTACTATCCGCTGATCGCCCGCGCTATTGCCGCCCTGGATCCCAACGCTCCCGGCGAAAGCCGTCGCGCGCTCTATGAGCGGGCGCGCACGGCGCTGATCGCGCAGCTCCACAGCGTGCAGCCGCCGCTCTCCGAATCCGAGATCACCCGCGAACGGCTGTCGCTGGAAGAGGCCGTCCGCAAGGTCGAATCGGAGGCCGCCCAGCGCGCCCGCGAGGCTTCGCGCCCCGGTGGCGGCACGCGCAGCAGCGGCAGCGGCGATGCCTTCCGCCGCGCCAG
>NZ_PSRT01000054.1 GCF_004212635.1 Bradyrhizobium genosp. SA-3
ATCCCAGCGAGCTCGGCGCCGAGCGCATCTACCGCCTGATGACCGGCATCGTGGTGCCGCGCCCGATCGCCTGGGTGACGAGCCTGTCGCGCTCCGGCCTGCTCAACCTCGCGCCGTTCAGCGCCTTCACCTTCGTCTCGCAGAAGCCGCCGATGCTCGCCATCAGCGTCGGCCGCAAGGGCGCCGACTACAAGGACACCGCGCACAACATCCTCGATACCGAGGAATATGTGATCCACATCGCCGATACCCCGCTGATGTCCGCGATGCACGACAGCTCGATCGAGCATCCACCTGAAATCAGCGAGGTCGAGCATCTCGGGCTCGAAACGCTGCCCTGCGAGCTCATCAAGGTGCGTCGGCTCGCCGCCGCGCCGGTTGCAATGGAATGCCGCTTTCGACAGTGCCTGGAATTCGGCGAGGCCCGCAGCCGGCTCATCGTCGGCGAGGTCGTCATGTTCCACATTCGCGACGGCCTCGTGAAGGACGGCAAGGTCGAGACAAAGGCGCTCGATCCGATCGCGCGCATCGGCGGCCCGCGCTACGCCCGGCTCGGCGAGATCGTGACGCTGAACCCCGTGTTCCAGACTCCCAAATCGACCGACTGAGCGCGCTGGCCGCGGCCGCGCCCGCGACATCATTGGAGAACGACGATGCGACTCGTAAGCTATCTCGTGGACGGAGAGCCGCGCTACGGTGCGGCCGTTGACGGCGGTGTCGTCGATCTGACCAAGCGGATCGGCCGCGATTTCTCTGATGTAAAGGCGCTGATCGCGGCCAACGCGCTCGCCGATGCGCAGGAGGCAGTCGCCGGGCAACAGCCCGACTACGCGCTGGAAAAACTCGCCCTGCTGCCGCCGGTGCTGGCGCCGGAAAAGCTCTGGTGCATCGGCGTCAACTACGCCGAGCGCAACGCCGAGTACAAAGACAATTCGGACCTGCCCAAATATCCCAGCCTGTTCGTGCGCAGCATGTCCTCGATATCAGGCTCCGGCCAGCCGATCGAGAAGCCCAAGATTTCGGACCAGCTCGACTATGAAGGCGAGCTCGTCATCGTGATCGGGCAGGGCGGCCGTCACATCCCGCGCGACAAGGCCTGGGGCCACATCTTCGGCATGACGCTGTGCAACGAGGGCACGATCCGCGACTGGCTGCGCCACGGCAAGTTCAACGTCACGCAGGGCAAGAATTTCGACCGCTCCGGCAGCATCGGCCCGTGGATCGTCACCGCGGACGAGCTCGACCCGCGCGGGCCTCACGACATCGTCACGCGCGTCAACGGCGAGGTGCGGCAGCAGGAGACGACCGAGCGACTGATGTTCCCGTTCGACTTCCTGATCTCCTATCTCTCGACCTTTGCCACATTGAAGCCCGGCGACATGATCGTGACGGGCACGCCGACCGGGGCGGGCGCGCGCTTCGATCCGCCGCGCTGGTTGAGGGTGGGCGACGTCGTCGAGGTCGAGTCGAGCCGCATCGGCGTGTTGCGCAACACCGTCGTCGCGGAGAGCTAAGTCATGCTGGATGGTGCGACGATCGAACGTCTCGCCGCGCGCCTCGATGAAGCCGAGCGCACCAAGGCGCTGATCCCGATGTTCACGAAAGAATATCCGGACTTCAGCATCGAGGATGCCTACGCGGTCCAGCGCGCCTGGACCAAGCTCCAGCTCGGCCGCGGCGCGTCATCAAGGGCCACAAGATCGGCCTGACCTCGAAGGCGATGCAGAACGCAGTCGGCATCAATGAGCCCGACTACGGCGTGCTGTTCGCCGACATGTTCTATGCCGATGCCACACCGATTCCGTTCGACCGCTTCCACGCGCCGCGCATCGAAGTCGAGCTCGCCTTCGTGCTGAAGGCACCGCTGCGCGGGCCCGACTGCACCATCTTCGACGTGCTCAACGCCACCGACTATGTGACGCCGGCGCTCGAGATCCTGGAGACGCGCATGCACCGCGTCGATCCCGAGACCGGCAAGACCCGCAAGGTCATGGACACGATCTCGGACAATGCGGCCAATGCCGCGCTGGTGCTCGGCGGCCGGCCGTTCCGCCCTCTCGATGCGGACCTGCGCTGGATCGGCGCGCTCCTGTTCCGCAACGGCGAGATCGAGGAGACCGGGCTTGCCGCCGGCGTGCTCAATCATCCCGCCAACGGCATCGCCTGGCTCGCCAACCGCCTTGCGCCGCATGACGAACATCTCGCCGCCGGCGAAGTGGTGCTGGCGGGATCGTTCACGCGTCCGGTCGACATCCGCCGCGGCGACACCTTCCATGCCGATTACGGCACCTTCGGCTCGGTGTCGTGCCAGTTCGTCTGAATCAACACGTGAGAGGGAGCGCACCATGAATGGTCACGCGCGGCGCAAGAGCATCCATATCGGCGGCTTCAAGCATGCCAATCCGATTCCGAATGCCTGCCGTATCGGCAATCTCGTGATGTCGGGCGTCATCCTCGGCCGTGACGGCGCGACCGGCGAAATGCCGTCGAGCCTGGATGCGCAATGCGCCAACATGTTCGCGCATATGAAGGCGACGGTGGAAGCGGCTGGCGGCACCACGGACGACATCATCAAGATGACGGTGTGGCTGAAGGACCGTTCGCAGCGCGGTCCCGTCAATGTGGAATGGCTAAAAATGTTTCCGGACGAGCATTCGCGACCGGCGCGCCACGCGCTGCCGATGGACAACATGGACGGCGGCGCGCTGGTGCAGTGCGACTTCACCGCCGTGATCGACTGAGGGAGTTTTGCGCATGCCGACCTATCTGCCGTTCGATCCCAATCCGCGCCGCCCGGTCAAGGCGCCGCCGCCGAAGACCGTGGACAGCCAGTTTCACGTGCTCGGTCCGATCGACAAATATCCGGAGCGTCCCGGTGCGGCCTATCGGATGCCGTCCGCGACCTGGGAGTCGGCGCTGCGCATGCACAAGACGCTCGGCATCGAGCGCGGCATCATCGTGCAGACCACGACTTACGGCGCGGACCATGCCGTCGTGCTCGACGGCCTCGCTGCGATGGGCTCGAACTATCGCGGCTGCGCCAACGCCTTGGTGTTCGCGGAGGCGAGCGACTCTTATCTGGCCAAGCTGCACGACGCCGGCGTGCGCGGCGCGCGCTTCAGCTTCCGCCAGGAGCTCGGCGCCGTGCTGTCGGATGCCGATTTCGCCCGCGCCATCGCGCGCATCCGCGAGCTTGGCTGGTACGTCAAGATCCAGCCCGAGAAGGACGGCATCATGTCCAGCGTGGCCAAATACGAGAATCTCGACGTGCCCGTGCTGATCGACCACATGGCGCGCCCTGATCCCGAAGCCGGCAGGAACGATCCGAATCTGCGCAAGATGCTGGAGCTGCTCGGCAAGGGCAATTTCTGGGTCATGCTGTCGCTCGGCGAGAAGACCTCGAAGACTGGGGCCCCCTACGACGACGTGATCCCGATCGCGCGCGCCTATATCGAGGCGGCTCTCGATCGCTGCGTCTGGGCCAGCGACTGGCCGCACCCGGTCTCCGTCAAGCAGCCGCCGAATGACGCCGACCTGCTCGAGCTGATGTACCGCTACGCGCCTGACCAGGCGGAGCTGGAGAAGATCCTGGTGCACAATCCGGCGAAGCTGTTCGGCTTTGCGGATTAGAGGGCTCGAGTCTCGCCACGAACGCGGTGCGCTCCCTCTCCCGCTTGCGGGAGAGGGTCGGGGTGAGGGCTCTTTCCTCTCGGGGATTGTCTCATTGCGGAGGCACCCTCTCCCCAACCCTCCCCCGCAAGCGGGGGAGGGAGCGCACCTTCGTCCGTTGCAGCAGCCAGGCCTGATCTGACAGGCCTCCAGCGCTCACCGCCCCGCCAGCCGATCCCGCACCTCCGCCGTGATCTCGAACGAGCGCAGCCGCGCGGCGTGGTCGTAGATCTGCCCCGTGGTCATCACTTCGTCCGCGCCGGTGTCGGCGATCAGCGCCTTCAGCTTCTCCTCGACCACGGCGGGCGAGCCGACCGCGGAGCAGGACAGCGCCTGGCCGACGCCGGCCTTCTCCGCCGGCGACCACAGCGCGTCCATGTCGTCCACCGGCGGCGGCAGCGGGCCGGGCGTGCCGCGGCGCAGATTGATGAACTGCTGCTGCAGCGATGAGAACACCCGCTGCGCCTCCGCGTCGCTGTCGGCGGCGAAGACATTGACGCCGATCATCGCATAGGGCTTGTCGAGCTGCGCTGATGGCTCGAAGCGCGCGCGATATTCGCGCAGCGCAGGCATCATCATCTGCGGGGCGAAATGCGAGGCGAAGGCGAACGGCAGGCCGAGCATCGCCGCCAGCTGCGCGCCAAAGGTGCTCGATCCCAGGATCCACAGCGGCACCTTGGCCCCCATGCCGGGCACGGCGCGGATCGCCTGGTTCGGCTGCACATCGCCGAGCAGCGCCTGCAATTCCAGCACGTCATGCGGAAAGTTCTCTGCAGCCGTGGCAAGATCGCGCCGCAGCGCCCGCGCCTTGAACTGGTCGGTGCCCGGCGCGCGCCCGAGTCCGAGATCGATCCGCCCGGGATAAAGCGATTCCAGCGTGCCGAACTGCTCGGCGATGACAAGCGGCGAATGGTTCGGCAGCATGATCCCGCCGGAGCCGACGCGGATCGTCTTCGTCCCGCCTGCGACATGGGCGATCACCACCGACGTCGCCGCGCTCGCGATCCCCGTCATGTTGTGATGCTCGGCCAGCCAAAACCGCTTGTAGCCCCATTTCTCGGCGTGCTGCGCGAGATCGAGCGAGTTGCGAAACGCCTGCGCGGCATCGCCGCCTTGGCGGATGGGCGCGAGGTCGAGGATGGAGATAGGGATCATGTCGGGGTACCGGTGTGGAGGGGCTGCGCGATCATGCGCGTCGGCAAGAAACACATGTAGTGGCAGCGCGCAGGATGGGTAGAGAGCACTTGCGAAACCCCATCATGTGTCGCCATCGGACAAGGCCGATGGGTTTCGCGTCGGCTCTCCCCATCCTACGAGCTCTGCTTGCTGCAGATGGCGATGGGGCGTATTCTCGCGCGATGTCTGTCAGCGCTCCCGATCTGAAGGCGTTCCTGCTCGCGACGCCGTTCTTCGGCGGTCTTCCGGACCCAAGCCTCGACCTCCTGATTTCGATGCTGGTCGAGCGCCGCTTCGATGCCGGAGCAACCGTCGTGGCGGAGGGCGAGCCGGGACGCTCGATGTTCATCGTCAAATCCGGTCGGCTCTCGGTGAGCAAACGGACCAATAAGGGGAGCGTCATTCCGATTTCCAGTCTGGAGCGCGGTGATTTCTTCGGCGAGATGACGCTGATTGAAATGCAAAATCGCTCCGCCACGGTGGTCGCGGAGAGCCCGACCGTGCTGTACGAGCTGACCGCCCAAAAGCTCTATGCTTGCTACAAGGCCGACATCCACGCCTATGTGATCGTCCTGCAGAACATCAATCGCGAGCTCTGCCGACGGCTACGCCGTGCTGACGATCGCTTCGCCGCACAGCAGGTGGGCGAAGAGCAAACGCCTGCGAGATGAAACTCTATCTGCGATGCAGTTCGCAGCCCGGATGGAGCGAAGCGCAATCCGGGACGATTGCGTCCGCGGCTAATGGCCCCGGATTACGCTTCGCTCCATCCGGGCTACGCCACTCATCTCATCGCGCTTTAGACGTCACGACTTATCGTGCGCGTACTTCTCCAGAAGCAGCCGATTATATTCATCTCTCACGGCTCTCCGCGAGACATGCCCTTTTCGGTCTTTGGCAATCTTCAGAAGATCAGGATCAGTCGCTGCCCGTGATTTTCGCCTAAATCTCGCAAAGAGTGGGGTCGTAGGCGCCAACGTCCTTCCAAACAGCCGGTCAAACCATCCCATTGTGTCCTCCCGGACAGACCGCGGATTGTGACACTATCACCACGAATTTGGGGGGCAAACGGACAGTGCGACTGCATCTTTTCGATAAGCTCGTCACCACATAGTCCGTAGCCCATTCGAAAAAATCTGGTTTATGGCTGAGGCGCAGGAATTGGAAGAATGCTCGTGATCTTCCAACCGTCACCCGTCTTCACCAGCACTTGATTCATCAGAAACCGTGTAGGCTGCGCAGTCTGCCCAGACGGTGAAATCATGAAGGTCACCGGCACGTAGAGTTGCGCGACCCCCGTCCGCAATTCGATCACCTTCAGTTCGTCCATCTTCGGGTCGAGGGACCAAGTGCCTTTATACAGGGCCTCGAAACGCTTGATTGCTGCGTCATGGCCCCAGATAGGCGCGCCACGCGTGATCCACAAAAACTGAGCCGAATCGTGCAAGAGTTCGCCAACCTCCTTGAGGTCGTGAGCGTTTTGTGCGGCGACAAATCTCGCGAAAAGAGCCTTCACTTCATCCTCACTGCTTGCGCGAACTACGTCTGCCGTAGTCAGCAGCGAGAATAAAACGAAGAAAGCAAAACGGCTTCGTGCGCGGAAGGTCATGATCGTCCTCCCTTGATGTCGCGGCGGAAATGATGCGCTCGCGGTTATCAGTTGCAACAAAAAAATTACCCCAACGAGGGTCCAAACACCACGTGCGTTCAGGCGACATGGCCGTTCAGCACGTAGGATGGGTAGAGCACTTGCGAAACCCATCATGCTTCGCCACTGAGCAAGGCCTTGATGGGTTTCGCTTCGCTCGACCCATCCTACGAGCTTGCACACGCTTTAAGAACAGACACCGCAAGCAGAGGGGCGATCCGTCTTTTCGGTGGTCTTCTCGGTTGCCTTCGTCAGGTCGTCGAGTGCGGCAGGGCGGGCTTACGCGACATATGGAGCAATCTACATCGTGGCTTCGCTCGGCTGGCTTTGGGCGGTCGAAGGCCTACGTCCGGACCGTTGGGATATCGGTGGCACTTGCGTCTGCCTTGTCGGAGCGGCCCTAATTCTGTGGGGACCTCGGGGATAAACGGATTCTTCGTCTGCGCAGCACGTCAGGAGCCGAAGTCATGGCGGTACGCGGGCGAGACTGGCCTCAGCCACAGCAGGCGCCTTTACGGTGCCCTGTATCGGCGGGCAGGGGACAGTTCCGTAGGAGCAGAATACGCAGCAATCCCCAGGCTTGGGCTTGAGTCTCGTACCGCACGCCGGGCAGTCATAAAAGAATTGGCAAGCGTCGGTTGGCATAATCTCAGAGGCCTGATGGGAGCAGGCCGGACAAGTCAGGGTCGATTGCAACTGCATAGGTTCCCTATATGCCCGAATGAGTGGATGAAGAGAATATCATATTCCACGTTGGGGCTGGACTCGCGAGTTCGCTATGGGGGTCATAAGCTGATACGTTGACCCGTCGGGCAACACACCCGCCTCCCGCAAAATCCCGTCAATCCCCCGCCGCAAAAATATTCCACTTTACCGAAATTCGGAATTGCGGCATTCTCCCTGCCATCCCGGCCCAGGGAGAGGGACGATCGTACGTCGTAACGAAACGTGGGCCGGGGTGCGGTGGACGCGGCAGCGTCGGGCACGCGAAGGTGGGGCCAGGGCGAGATGAACCTCGTGAGGTCGTGCTGCGTGCGGACGGACGGCGCCCGTGTCCGGCGAAGCCTTTGGGCGAAGCCGGACCGCTGCGTACGGCAAAACCGTGTGGGTCCTGACCGTCGTTGCTACGGTCAAGCCTTGCGGAGATGCTTCTGGGCTCAACCGGGTCTCGAGGCATCGTCAATTCGCGAGGTGACGGAGGCCAGAAGGAACTCGGCTCCGGGGAGAGCAGGCATAAGCCGTCAAACCATCGCGCAGGGAAGGCCGGGTGTTTTCCGGCCCACCTGTTCTCCGCCTGCGCATTTGCGTGTGCAAATTCTTCGCGCAGCGGACCTGGGTGCCAGCCGGCACCCGGCCTTCCCTGCGCCCTCTTCACCGAAGAGGGGCACGGAATAGAGCAAAACTCGGGCACTTCACGCCGCGAGAACGCCTTGTCATGTGTGGAACACTGGTGCTGCCGGACAGGATTGAACTGTCGACCTCTCCCTTACCAAGGGAGTGCTCTACCACTGAGCTACGGCAGCAGATGCTGGCACAGAATCGGGCCGCGATTGGGCCCGCCAAGCGGGGCGATGGATGCCACAAGGCCCCCTCATGTGCAAGCTTGCCGGCCCCGCCAAATCGAGAAAATCGGCCCCGTTGCCGAGCGGAGGTGGCCTTTTTGCCCCGAAATGACCGATTTTGGACGATTTTGGTCCCAGTGGTGTCCCCAGCCAATTGGCCAGTTGGCTGCGCCATCGGATTTGGCCCATTTTGAAGTTCGCACGATCGGATCGCGCGGGCCTCTTGAGCTGTCGTATTCCTTGGGCATGCTAAAGCGCGACGCGGCCCTTTCTTGACGAGCCCGGATGATGACCGACGAGACCGATAAAGCCGCAGCACGCGGCCAGGATGGGCAGCAGAACCGGCTGAAATCCGCCCTGCGCGAAAACCTGAAGCGGCGGAAGGTGCAGGCGCGCGAACGCGCCGCAATGGCCGAGCCCTCGCAGAACGACGATGAGTCCCCAAATGAGGGGACCGTCGGCAAGGCCGACGGCTAACATTTTGGAGTGCACGACAGTGGCAATGGGGCAGGACGGACAGCAACGAACCGATCGCGACGCGCTGATGTCGCGGTTCACCCGCCCCGAGCAGACCTTTCCGGCGCTGACGCCTGCCGAGATCGAGCGTATCAGGCACTTCGGCGAAGTCCGCAGCTATGCCGACGGCGAGTTCCTGTTCGAGACCGGCAAGCCGGGACCCGGCATGTTCGTCGTGCTGAAGGGCCATGTCGCCATCACCCAGCGCGATGGTCTTGGCCATGTCACCCCGGTGATCGACCAGGGGCCGGGGCAATTTTTGGCCGAGCTCAGCCAGCTCTCGGGACAGCCGGCGCTGGTCGACGGCCGCGCCGAGGGCGATGTCGAGACGCTGCTGCTGCCGCCGGAGCGGCTGCGCGCGCTGCTGGTCGCCGAGGCCGAGCTCGGCGAGCGCATCATGCGCGCGTTGATCCTGCGCCGGGTCAATCTGATCCAGGGCGGCATCGGCGGTCCCGTGCTGATCGGTCCGTCGCATTCGGCGGGCGTGGTGCGCTTGCAGGGCTTTCTCACCCGCAACGGCCAGCCGCATCATCTGCTCGATCCCGAAAATGATCGCGATGCGGCCGAATTGATCGCGCGCTATTCGCCGAAGCCGGAAGACTGGCCGCTGGTCGTCGCCGCGAGCGGCGCGGTGCTGCGCAACCCCAATGAAACCGAGCTTGCGCGCGCCATCGGCATGATCGGCGGGGCGAAGGGCGACCGCATCTACGACGTTGCTGTCGTCGGCTGCGGACCGGCCGGGCTCGCCACCGCCGTCTATGCGGCGTCCGAAGGGCTGTCCGTCGCCGTGCTCGACACCCGCGCCTTCGGCGGCCAGGCCGGCGCCAGCGCGCGCATCGAAAACTATCTGGGCTTTCCGACCGGCATTTCCGGCCAGGCGCTGACCGCGCGCGCCTTCACCCAGGCCCAGAAGTTCGGCGCCGACATCATGATTCCTGTGACGGTGAAGTCGCTCGACTGCACGCGCAAGGACGGCGCATTTTCGGTGGCGCTCGACGGCGCCGATCCCTTGCGCTCACGCGCGGTGGTGGTCGCGAGCGGCGCGCGTTATCGCCGGCCGGAGATCGCGAACCTCGACAAGTTCGAGGGACGCGGCGTCTGGTACTGGGCCTCGCCAGTCGAGGCGCGGCTCTGCGCCGGCGAGGAGGTGGCGCTGGTCGGTGCCGGCAATTCGGCCGGCCAGGCCGCCGTATTCCTCTCGGGTCATGCGAAGAAAGTCTTGATGATCATCCGCGGCGGTGGCTTGGGCGCCAGCATGTCGCGCTATCTCATCGAGCGCATCGAAGCGACGCCGAACATCGAATTGATGTTCAACACCGAGATCACGGCGCTCGAAGGCGATGAGGCCGCGCTGCTGCGGCGCATCCGCTGGAAGAGCCGCTTGTCCAGCGACGAGGATGCCGCCGACATCCGCAATCTCTTTCTGTTCGTCGGCGCCGATCCCGCGACCTCCTGGCTCGACGGCTGCGGTGTCACGCTCGATCGCGGCGGCTTCGTCGTGACAGGCGCGCAGTCCGAGCAGAACCAGGGCAAGCTGGTGGCGCCGCTCGAGACCTCCGTGCCCGGCGTCTACGCCGTCGGCGACGTCCGCTCCGGCTCGGTCAAGCGCGTCGGCGGCGCCATCGGCGAAGGCGCGCAGGTCGTCGCCTCCCTGCACGGCTATCTCGGCGACGCCGCAAAACCGGCGCTTTAGGCAAGGACAAGACAAGGGAATGGCAAGACGAATGTGGCTTGCCTTCGCGCCGCTTGGTGCAGACTATCGTCGCGAGGCGTATTGCTCGTGGAACGAACAAAAGATTCATAGGGAGGACTAAATGGCTGAAATCGTCGTGCTCTACAAAACGCCCAAGGATGCTGCTGCCTTCGACAAGTACTATGCCGAGACGCACATTCCACTCGCCAAGAAACTTCCCGGCCTGAAGAAATACGCCGTCAGCAAGGGACCGGTCAGCTCCCCCACTGGCCCTTCCGGAATCCATCTCGTCGCCATCCTCACCTTTGACAGCGTGGCCGACATCCAAGCCGCATTCAGCAGCCCGGAAGGCAAGGCGACCGGCGCTGACGTGCCGAAATTCGCCAGCGGCGGCGCCGACCTGCTGATCTTCGACACCAAGGAAGTTTGAATCGTCGATTCAATATTCGTCGAAAGCCTGCCGTCGTTTGTGACGACGATGCAAAAAGTTCAGCCATGCGTTTGTCAATTCGCACGATCACGCATGGCTGCCCGCACCTGTGTGACACCAATGCCGGTGGCAATCCCATGAGGACCGTAATACTACTCTGATCGTCTCAGTGCGGAGAGTAGGAGAGATGTCATGGTGCTTGGGTTGAGCCTGCCCGCCTTCACGCTGATCCATGTCATCATTAGCCTGATCGCCATCGCCGCCGGCCTCGTCGTGATGTTCGGCCTGCTCGGCTCGAAGTCGATGCCGGGCCTCACCGCGATCTTCCTGCTGTTCACGATCCTCACCAGCGCAACCGGCTTCCTGTTTCCCTTCAAGGAGCTGCTGCCCTCGCACATCATCGGTATCATCTCGCTGGTGCTGCTCGCGATCGCCTGCATCGCGCTCTACGGCATGAAGCTCCAAGGCGTCTGGCGCCCGGTCTACATCGTGACCGCGATGGTCTCGCTCTATTTCAATGTCTTCGTGCTGGTGATCCAATCGTTCCTGAAGGTGCCGGCGCTCGCCGCGCTCGCGCCCGCCGTGCCGCCGGCGCCGCCGTCGGGGCCGGTGTTCGCAGTGGTCCAGGGCATCGTGCTGGTGTTCTTCGTGCTGCTCACCATCGGTGCCTGGCGCCGCTTCAGGCCGATGGCGTTTGCTTGATCACACGATTCTCAAGCTTCCGGGTTGATGCGAGGCATCGCATTCGGGGTCTCGCGCAACTATCTGCGGATCATCGGCGCGTGCTTGTTCGCGCGTCGCGCAGATGATTTTCACCGAAAGAGAGCAATCCATGCCCACCATCACCACCAAAGACGGCGTCGAGATTTTTTACAAGGATTGGGGCTCGGGCCAGCCGATCGTGTTCAGCCATGGCTGGCCGCTCTCGGCCGACGACTGGGACGCGCAGATGTTGTTCTTCGTCACGCACGGCTACCGGGTCATCGCCCATGACCGCCGCGGTCACGGCCGCTCGACGCAGGTCGCCGACGGCCACGACATGGATCACTACGCGGACGACCTTGCCGCGCTCACCGCGCATCTCGATCTCAAGAACGCGATTCATGTCGGCCATTCCACCGGCGGCGGCGAGGTCGTGCACTACATCGCGCGTCACGGCGAGAGCCGCGTCGCGAAGGCGGCGATCCTGTCCGCAGTGCCGCCGCTGATGGTGCAGACCCCCGCCAATCCCGGCGGCCTGCCGAAGAGCGTGTTCGACGGTCTCCAGGCGCAACTCGCCGCCAGCCGCACGCAATTCTATCGCGACCTGCCCGCCGGCCCGTTCTATGGCTACAACCGTCCCGGCGCCAAGCCGTCGGAGGCGGTGATCCAGAACTGGTGGCGCCAGGGCATGATGGGCGGCGCGAAAGCGCATTACGACGGCATCGTCGCGTTCTCGCAGACCGACTTCACCGAAGATTTGAAGAAGATCACGGTGCCGGTGCTGGTGATGCACGGTGATGACGATCAGATCGTGCCTTACGCCGATTCCGCACCGCTGTCGGCCAAGCTGCTGAAGAAGGGCATCCTGAAAACCTATAAGGGCTTCCCGCACGGCATGCGACCACGCACGCCGAGACCATCAACGCGGACCTCCTGGCGTTCTTCAAGGAGTAAAGCTTCACGATTACCCTCTCCCCTTGCGGGCCCCTTGCGGGAGAGGGTGGCATAGGCGGCCTTCGGCCGCCGTCCTTAGAACGCCGATGCTTCGCATCGGCTATGGCGTAGCGGCGAGACGGGTGAGGGGTGCGCCGCCCGGGAGGGGTATCCGCGGAACGTGCTGGAGACGGAGGATGGAGGATGGAGGATGGAGGATATCAATAGCCTCTAGTCTACGGGACAGTTAGCTTGCCGCGGAAATTTCGGCGCCCGCGCGCGTTGAGCCCCGTCCGCCCTGAAGGAGAAGCGCCGGCGATGTCTCCCCAGCTCAAACTGATCGCACTCGACGCCGACGATCTCGCGGTGATCTCGACCCATGTCCAGGACGCCCGTGTCCAGGCCTCCGACATCATTTGGCGGCAGAGCGAGAAACGGCTTGTCATCGGCATGAGCCGGCTGGACTGGGAGCAGACGCTGGAAGGCGAGGCCGAGCCGCGCCGGCTGGTCGCTGCGCTCCGCTTCGACCGCGTGCTTGCCTGCAAATCGCGCAACATCGACCTCGCCACGCCGGACAAAGTCTTGGACCTCGTCGGCATCGAGTTTCACCCCCAGGATGGCCGCAGCGAGGAGCCCGGCGGCAGTGCCCTGCTTTTGTTCGCCCAGGGCGGCGCCATCCGCCTCGACGTCGAATGCCTGGAATGCGAGCTGACCGACCTCGGGGCGGACGCGCTGGGAACGGGGTCAGGGATCGACGGGGAGGGGTGAAGTGGCCGGTATACCAGCCAATTAGCTCAAGCGTCGTCCCGGCGAAGGCCGGGACCCATAGCCACCGATGGTGATTATTGAGCAAGTCGGAGCCACATCCGTGTTCAACAACAAAGCCTTGGGATTATGGGTCCCGGCCCCCCGTGCGCAATTGCGCACTAGGCCGGGACGACATCTCCCAAGGGTTGACGCCGCTTCCCCGCCGCGCCATTGAGCAGGGGGTCGGGTGAGCCAATCCGCCCAAAAGACCAGCCAGAAGCCAAGCCAGAATGCCCGTTCGTCTCGACCGCAGCAGCGCCGATTTTGACCAGCGATTCGCGGCCTTCCTCGCCGCCAAGCGCGAGGTCTCCGCCGACGTCGAGGCCGCCGCGCGCGCGATCGTCGACGATGTCGCCAGGCGGGGCGATGCGGCCCTGCTCGAGGCCACGGCAAAGTTCGACCGGCTGGCGCTGGATGCATCGGGGCTGCGCGTCACCGCCGCCGAGATCGAAGCCGCGACAAAGGCCTGCGATGCCGCGACGCTGGACGCGCTGAAGCTCGCGCGCGACCGCATCGAGACCTATCACCGCCGCCAGCTCCCGACGGACGAGCGTTTCACCGACCCGCTCGGCGTCGAGCTCGGCTGGCGCTACACCGCGATCGAATCCGCCGGCCTCTACGTGCCCGGCGGTACCGCGGCCTATCCGTCCTCGGTGTTGATGAACGCCGTGCCCGCGAAGGTCGCCGGCGTTGTGCGCCTGGTCATGGTGGTGCCCTCGCCCGACGGCAAGCTCAACCCGCTGGTGCTGGCGGCGGCATCGCTCGGCGGCGTCACGGAGATCTACCGGGTCGGCGGCGCCCAGGCGGTGGCCGCGCTCGCGCACGGTACCGCAACGATCGCGCCGGTCGCCAAGATCGTCGGTCCCGGCAACGCCTATGTCGCCGCCGCCAAGCGGCTGGTGTTCGGCAAGGTCGGCATCGACATGATCGCCGGTCCCTCCGAGGTGCTGGTGATCGCCGACGACACCGGCAATGCCGACTGGATCGCCGCGGACTTGCTGGCGCAGGCCGAGCACGATGCCAGCGCACAATCGATCCTGATCACCGATTCCGCGCGGCTTGCCGCCGACGTCGAAAAGGCGGTCGCAGCGCAGCTGAAGACGCTGCCGCGCGCCGCGATCGCCAGCGCCTCGTGGGCTGATTTCGGCGCCATCATCATGGTCAAGGATCTTGCTGACGCCATCCCGCTCGCGGATGCGATCGCCGCCGAGCATCTCGAGATCATGACTCTTGATCCCGATGCGCTCGCCGCAAAGATCCGCAACGCCGGTGCGGTGTTCCTGGGGGCACATACGCCGGAGGCGATCGGCGACTATGTCGGCGGCTCCAACCACGTGCTCCCCACTGCGCGTTCGGCGCGATTCTCCTCAGGCCTGTCGGTGCACGACTTCATGAAGCGCACCTCGATCCTGAAATGTGGCCCGGATCAGCTGCGTGCGCTGGGCCCGGCCGCGATGACGCTCGGACAAGCGGAGGGGCTGGACGCCCATTCGCGCTCGATTGGACTGCGCCTCAATCTGTCATGATAAAGCCGCCCGAACAGGACGACTCCAACAATCGCATCGTTGGCGTCACGCTCGACGAAGACTCGATCGGCCGTTCCGGGCCGGACATCGAGCATGAGCGCGCGATCGCGATCTACGACCTGATCGAGCAGAATTTGTTCGCGCCCGACGGCGCCGACGGGCAGGGCCCGTTCACGCTGCATATCGGCATCACCGGCAACCGGTTGATGTTCGACATCCGCCGCGAGGACGGCACACCGGTGGTCGCGCATCTGTTGTCGCTGACGCCGTTCCGGCGGATCGTGAAGGACTATTTCATGATCTGCGACAGCTACTATCAGGCGATCCGGACCGCGACGCCGGACAAGATCGAGGCCATCGACATGGGCCGCCGCGGCATCCATGACGAGGGATCGCGCACGCTCCAGGAGCGGCTGAAGGGCAAAGTGCGGGTCGACTTCGAGACCTCGCGGCGACTGTTCACGCTCATTACCGTCCTGCACTGGAAGGGCTAGGGCATGGCCCGGAAAAGTGTGCAGCGGTTTTCCGAAAAGGCCACGCCCTCTATCGAAAGAGGCTAAGTGCGATGGCGGGTCCGCCACGCGCACGCGATCCGCAATCGGTGCTGTTCGCCTGCGCGATGAACAGCGTGCGCTCGCCGATGGCTGAGAGCCTGTTGCAGCACATGTTTCCGCAGGGCCTCTACGTGAGGTCGGCCGGCACCAGGAAGGGCGACCTCGATCCGTTTGCGGTGTCCGTGATGGCCGAGCTCGGCCAGGACATCTCCGCCCACAGGCCGCAGACCTTCGAGGAACTGGAGGACTGGGAGGGATTGAACTTCGACCTCATCATCACGCTGTCGCCGGAGGCGCACCACAGGGCGCTGGAGCTGACCCGCACGCTCGCCGCCGACGTCGAATACTGGCCGACGCAGGATCCCACCACCATCGAAGGCAGCCGTGACCAGAAGCTCGCCGCCTATCGCGAGGTCTGCGATCAGCTCCTGATGCGCATCCGCCGGCGGTTCGCGAAGGCGGGCGCTGCGTCAGGCTGATCTCGTGCCCCGGACGCGGCGTATCTTCCCCCTCGCCCCGCTTGCGGGGAGAGGTTGGGGGTGAGGGGGAGTCTCCGCGAGAACGGTGATAGTGAGAATCGTGGAGAGTCCCCCTCACCCGGAATTCAAGCACGCTTGAATTCCGGCCTCTCCCCGCGCGGGGGGAGAGGCGAAGAAGGCGTAACACCCGCGTCACAGACTGCGGGCACACGCATGTCGGAAGCCACGAATCAGTAAAGACCGGGTTCCCGGGTTGTGAAAACGGCCCCCTTCCGATAGGTTCCGCGCGCAATTCACTCCTGCTTCATCCCCCAAATCACCTGATGCTCGGCCGCCCCAAATTCGTACTTGCTTCCGGTTCGCCGCGACGCCTGTCGCTGCTCAACCAAGCCGGCATCGAGCCGGACGCGCTCCGGCCGGCCGACGTCGACGAGACGCCGAAGCGGGGCGAGCTGCCGCGCGCCTGCGCCAACCGCCTCGCCCGGGTCAAGGCCGATGCGGCGCTGAAATCGGTGCAGCTGGATGACGAGCTGCGCGGCGCCTTCATCCTCTCTGCCGACACCGTGGTGGCGGTCGGCCGCCGCATCCTGCCCAAGGCCAACCTGGTCGACGAAGCCGCGCAGTGCCTGCGGCTGCTGTCGGGCCGCAACCACCGGGTCTACACCGCGATCTGCCTCGTGACGCCGCGCGAGGCCTTCCGCCAGCGCTTGGTCGAGACCCGCGTCCGCTTCAAGCGCCTCTCGGAAGACGACATCCAGGCCTATATCGGCTCCGGCGAATGGCGCGGCAAAGCCGGCGGCTATGCCGTGCAGGGCATCGCCGGCTCGTTCGTGGTCAAGATGGTCGGCTCCTACACCAACGTGGTCGGCCTGCCGCTGTACGAGACCACGGCCCTGCTCGGCGGCGAGGGCTTTCCGACCCGCTTCGGCTGGCTCAACGCCACCGCGGTGTGAGCACCACAGCGCCGCCGACAACAAACGCGAACACAACCCTATGCACAGTAGAATTGGCCCGCGGGGCCCTGGCGTCGCGCCTGCGTGCCCGACCGAGGAACCCGTTTGCCGGCAGACGCTTGAACTGCCTCACCTCGTGTAAGCTGCCCCGACCATGAACGATCACGTCAAAACGCCCGCTGCCCCCCTCAAGACCTGCCCGATCTGCGGTAAGCCGCAGTCAGAGGCCACCCGCCCGTTCTGCTCCTCGCGCTGCCGCGACGTCGATTTGAACCGCTGGCTGAAAGGCTCCTACGTCATCCCCGGCCGCGACGACGAGACCGATGACGTAGAATAGCTAAACAATATCAAATATTTATTTGAGCGTTCAGCCCGCTGCGTGCCAGCCGCAGCAAGCCCAAGTCACCTTGTGCACAGCCGGGCCGCGCCCGGCGAAGCCTGTTGGCGAAGCCGGGTGGACAGGCCGCTTCTAGCCCACTATAAACCGCCCGCTCGATGGGCTTTGGCCCCTCTCTTGGAGCACGCCCAGGTAGCTCAGTTGGTAGAGCATGCGACTGAAAATCGCAGTGTCGGTGGTTCGATTCCGCCCCTGGGCACCATTTGCGTTTGACAAGCGCCCGGTGCTCACCGCTGCGCCTCAACTCGCGTACAGATAGTTCGGCAGCCACAGCGTCATGCCGGGCCAGAGATACATGATCACCATGCACAGGATCACGACGAGCATGTAGGGCATCATGCCGGCGAAGATCTGGTTCAGCGTAACGTGCTTCGGGGCGACGCCCTTGAGATAGAACGCCGACATCGCGACCGGCGGCGACAGGAACGCGGCCTGCAAGTTCACGAACACCAGCGTGCCCCAAAGGATCGGATCGATGTTGAAGTGCTTCAGCATCGGCAGGAAGATCGGCACGAAGATGATGATAATCTCGGTCCATTCGAGCGGCCAGCCCAGCACGAAGATGATCGCCTGCGACAAGATCATGAACTGCACGGGCGTCATGTTGAGCGACAGCACCCAGCTTTCCAGCAGCGCCTGACCGCCGAGAATGGCGAACACCGCCGAGAACAGCGCCGAGCCGACGAACAGCCAGCACACCATCGCGGTCGTCTTTGCGGTCAGGAACACCGCTTCCTTGGTGCGCTTCCAGTCGAGCGTGCGGGCGTGGAACGCGAGGATGAAGGCGCCGGCGGCGCCGACGCCGGCGGACTCGGTCGCGGTCGTGATGCCGAACAGGATCACCCCCAGCACCACGACGGTGAGGATGCCGAGCGGCATCACCGACGACGTCAAGAGCTTCAACACTTCGAAGCGTTCGCCGTTCATGCGCAAGTAAGAGCGCGCCGTCCACGCCGCCAGCACGGCGGCTGATATCGCGAACCAGATGTAGAACTGGGTGTCCGGTCCCTTTTCGGCGGGCGACAGCTCCTTCGGCTCGACCGGGCTGCCGAGCTGCTGCAGGCCTTCGACGGCTCCGCTCGCGGCGCCGGCCTGCTGGTGGATCACGACATACCACCAGACCGTGCCGAGCGTGATGGCGGTCAACAGGAATGGCACCAGCGAAATGAGGAAGTGTTGCACGATCGCGCCATAGCCCATCGGCTTGCCGTCGATCGCGAGCGCCTTCGCTTTTGTCGGCGACAACAGCGCCTTGGACAGCCCGACGAACAGGTTCGGCGAGTAGAGGGTCGAGAACTTCGTGATCCATTCCGGCACGGGGACGCGGGTCTGTTCCTCCGGCAGCGGCGGGGCGATCTTCGGGTTGATCATCGCCCAGCCGATGACATAGACGAGATAGAGGAACGCCAGGAAGAAGCTCGGAAGCATCGCGGCCGCATAGAGCTTGACCACGGACTGGCCCGCGACCGCGGCGTAGACGATGATCATCACCGAGGGCGGGATCAGGATGCCGAGCGTGCCGCCCGCAGTAATGACGCCGGAGGCGAGCTTCACGTCGTAGCCGGCGCGCAGCATCGGGTTGAAGGCGATCACGCCCATCAGCACCACTACCGCGCCGACGAGCCCTGAGGCGATGCCCCAGAATGTGCAGACGATCAGGGTCGCGACCGCCAGCGAGGCGGGCACGCGGCGGAAGGCGAGCTGGATCGAATAGAACATCTTGTCGACCAGCGCGCCGCGCTCCATCACATAGCCCATCAGCACGAACAACGGGATGGAGATCAATACGTCGTTGGTCATCGCGCCGTAGCTGCGCTGGACCATCAGCTCGAACACCTTGTTGTGCGTCCAGTTCTGCGACGGGTCGTAGAAGGCGATGAAGCCGAAGAACATGCCAAGGCCCATCAGCGTAAACGCCGTGGCGAAGCCCATCATGATGACGACGACGATGAGCGTCAGCATCAACAGGCCGAGTGCCGGATCGCTCATGTGTTCAGGTCCCCGCCCATGCCGCGCTGCCGCGCCAATTCATCGATGCGCTGCGCGCCCTCGATGGCGAGCTTGCGCGATTCCTCGTCGACATATTCAGAGTGCGCGAGCTGCTCCTCGATGACATCGGTCTCGGCAACGTCGGCAAGCCGGCTCGGCCATTCGCCGGTCTTCAGGCACACGACGCAGCGGATGATCTCGGCGACCCCCTGCAGCATGATCAGCGCGCCCGCGATCGGGATGACGGTCTTGAAGTGGTAGACCGGCGGGCCCTCGGCCGTGACGTTGGAATGCTCGTTGATGGCCCAGGAGTCCGCAGCGTAGAAGTAGCCAGCATAGATCAGCGCGGCGATGCCCGGGATGAAGAAGACGAAGTAGAGAACGAGGTCGAGCGCGGCCTGCGTGCGCGGGCGCATCGAGGAATACAGGAAGTCGCCGCGGACATGGGCGTTCTGCGCCAACGTGTAGGCGCCGGCCAGCATGAACAGCGATCCGTACAGCATGTTCTCGGCGTCGAAGATCCAGGCCGTCGGCATGTTCACGGCGTAGCGCTTGAACACTTCGATGCAGACGACGCTCATCAGCAGGATCATCAGCCAGGCGGTCGCCTTGCCGACCCAGGTGGAGATGCCGTCGATCGTGTGCAGTAAACGCTGTACGCTCATCTGATAAGGTTCGGCATTAAATATGCCCCCAACATAGCACAAGGCACCGCCCGGGTGTCGGTCCGGACGGCGCCCTGCCGGCTTTATTTCGGCGTCAGAGCTTCTTGGCCGCGGCGTTCGGCCCGAAATAGTGATCGTAGGCCATGCGGCGGCTCACCACCGTATCCTGCTCCCACTGCGTCGCGCGCTTGGCAAACTCGATCTGCGACTGCACGATCTCCTTGAACAGCGGGTTCTCCGCCGCCTTCTTCTTCACCACGCCGTCATAGATCTCGAGCTGCTGCTTCAGGATGGCATCCGGCGTCTTGTAGAACTTGACGTTGTCCTTGGTCTGCAGCTCCACATAGTCCTTGGAGTAGCGGTCGATCGCCTTCCAGGACATATCCGCAGAAGCCGCGTCCACCGCGTTGGCGATGATCGCCTTTATCTTGTCCGGCAGCGCGTTGTACTTGTCCTTGTTGAACGTGATCTCGAACTGCTCGGCATTCTGGTGATAGCTCTGCAGCATGCAGACCTTGGAGACATCGGGGAAGCCAAGCACGCGGTCGGAGGTGGCGTTGTTGAACTCGGCCGCATCGAGCAGGCCGCGGTCCATGGCAGCTACGATTTCGCCGCCGGGCAGCGCGTTCACGGCTGCGCCCATCCCCGAGTAAACGTCGATGGAGATTCCGACGGTGCGGAATTTCAGACCCTTGACATCCTCGGGCTTGGTGATCGGCTTCTTGAACCAGCCGAACGGCTGGGTCGGCATCGGCCCGTAGGGGAACGAGACGACGTTGGCGCCGATCGACGCATAGAGCTTTTCGAGCAGTTCCTTGCCGCCGCCATAGCGGTGCCAGGCCAGCAGCATGTTGGCGTCCATCGCAAAGCCCGGGCCCGAGCCCCATAGCGCCAGCGCGGTCTGCTTGCCATAGTGATAGACCAGCACGCCATGGCCGCCGTCGAGCACGCCCTTGGACACGGCATCGAGCAGGCCGAAGGCGGGCACGACAGCGCCTGCCGGCAGCACTTCGATCTTCAGATCGCCGCCGGTCATGTCGTTGACCTTCTTGGCGTAGTCGAGGGCGTATTCGTGGAAAATGTCCTTTGACGGCCAGGTGCTTTGCCAGCGCATGCTGATCGGCCCCTGGGCGCTGACGACGCTCGGCGCGGCTACCGTCGCGGCGGCACCCGCAGCAGCGACCTTGAGAAAGCCGCGGCGGCTCGAAGTGCTGCCCTTCTTTGATTTGGTCATGGCTGCCTCCTCCCCTTGGAATAGCGATCCGTTGCGGATCAGCTCTTTTTTATTGGAACAAGTCAAAGTCTTGCGCAGGGGTTTGGCAAGAATGTTCGGAATGATGCGACGCTTCGACGCGGACTGCGGTGATGACGCGCCGCACCGGGACCAGACCACGGAAGCGTAGCCGCCTTTCGGAAGAGCAGATCATCGGAATTTTGAAAGAGCATGAGGCCGACGTTTCGGCCGCCGATCTGCCGCAAGCGTGGCGTTAGCGACGCCAGCATCTACCAATGAACAACGAAGTTCGGCGGTATGGAGGTGTCGGAGGCCAAGCGGCTGAAGACGCTGGAGGACGAGAACACGCGGCTAAAGCGGTTGCTGGCCGACGCCATGGTCTGGACGGAATGTATGGTCCACCCCGTCCGGGCAAGGTGTCGTGACGTCGTGCGTTACGATTTCAGTTGCATAATGCGCTTACGTCTTAAATTATATAGCTAATTCAATAACATACGAGTTCGCGGTTTTATCCTGAATGGCGCACTATGAGCTTGCTCGCCGGACCTCGTAGGCCTTCCTGGAAGCTGAGAGACGGCTGCGAAATCAGCGTTCGTGCGCGTTCTATGTCGCGAACCGCGGTGCTGCCGTCGCGCCTCAGGTCTTGACGAGGTCTCCCAGCAAATTGGCTGCCACCGTGAGCTTGGCGAGCGTCAGGCCGCTGGCCGCGATCTCCTCGACCGAGCGGCGGACGCGCATCGCCTCAGGATGAGCCGCGAGCCAGTCGCCGGCGGCCTGTTGGCCGGATTCGCCGTTTGCCAGCATGTTGGCGACCAGCGCTCTTTCCGCGGCCGCGATCTGGTCGACGGCACGATCGATGGCGAGACGTTCGTAATTATCGCTGGCCGGCACGCTGCGCGCGGCGGCGATGATGCGATCGAGCCTGAAATCGGCCTCGGCGGCGAAGAAGGTCGCGGCGGCGTCACCGATGGCCCGGCTGGTGCGCTCTGCGACGGTGACGATATCCGGCGCGGAGACGAGCGCGTCGAGATCGGCGAGGTCCGCGGCAAGGCCCGCCGGGACGCCGGCATCGATCAGATCTCGCCGCCGCTTGGTGCGCCCAGCCTGCAAGTCCTGCGGCAGAGTCTTGTCGAGCCCGGCGGCGATCTCCCGGATTCCGGGACCGAAGCGCGCGATCACGGCGTCCAGACCGGCATTGAGGTCAGCATTGCGCACATACCAGACCATGCGTGAGAGCAGGAGATCCTGAAGCGACGCGTAGAGGCCAAGCTGCAACTGCCCGTCGATGCGGGTGTCGAGTGCATCGATCGCGGCATTGAGCCGCTTGAGGCCGTAGGATTCATCCACCGCCACGAAGGCCGTGACGATGGTGGCGATATCGGCATCGGTCTCGTCGGTCAGGCGCACGACGCAGGCCGGGCCGCCCCGATTGATCACGGCATTGGCGAGACTGGTGGCGATGATCTCCCGCCGGAGCCGGTGCGATTGCACCGCTGTCGGGAATTTCTCCTGCACCTGGTGCGGAAAATACTGGGATAGTTCGCGGGCGAGATAGGGATCGTCAGGTACGCCAGTCGCGAGCAGGTCGTCGTAGAGCGTCAGCTTGGCGTAAGCGAGCAACACGGCAAGCTCGGGCCGCGTCAGGAGCTGGTTGCGTCTCGTGCGTTCAGTGATCGCCGCATCGTCGGGCAAGAACTCCACGGCGCGGCTAAGCAGGCCGCGCTGCTCGAGCGATTGCATCAGGCGGGTGAGGAAGCCGATCTCGGCCACGCCCTTCCGTTCGGCCAGCGAGAGCGCCAGCGTCTGAAGATAATTGTTGCGCAGCACCAGTGCGCCGACCTCCTCGGTCATCGCGGCGAGCAGGTCGTTGCGGTCGCCAGGGGTGAGGCGCCCCTCGCGCTCGGGACGCGCCAGTGCGATCTTGATATTGACCTCGACGTCGGACGTATTCACGCCCGCCGAATTGTCGATGGCGTCCGTATTGAGCTTCACGCCCTTCTGCGCCGCCTCGATACGGCCGCGCTGGGTGACGCCGAGATTGGCGCCTTCGCCGATCACCCGGGCGCGGACATCGGCGCCCGCGATGCGGATCGGATCGTTGGCGCGGTCGCCGGCCTGATCATCGCTTTCCGAGGACGAGCGGATATACGTGCCGATGCCGCCAAACCACAGGAGGTCCACGCGGGCCTTGAGGATCGCCGTCATCACCTCGAAAGGCGTGGCCTGCGGCTTGTCGAGATCAAGCAGCGTGCGCACTTCCGGCGCAAGCGGGATCGCCTTGAGCGAGCGCGAGAACACGCCGCCGCCTTGCGAGATTAGGGACTTGTCGTAGTCCTGCCAGCTCGATCGCAACAGGTTGAACAGGCGCTTGCGTTCGGCGAGGCTGATCGCCGGATCAGGCGAGGGATCGATGAAGATGTCGCGGTGATCGAACGCCGCGATGAGCTTCGTCGCCGGCGAGAGCAGCATGCCGTTGCCAAAGACATCGCCCGACATGTCGCCGACGCCGGCAACCGTGAACGGCTTGGTCTGGATGTCGGTGCCAAGCTCGCGGAAGTGACGCTTGACCGCCTCCCACGCGCCTCGCGCCGTGATCCCCATCTTCTTGTGGTCATAGCCCTGGCTGCCGCCGGAGGCGAAGGCATCGCCGAGCCAATGGTGCTTCTCGGTCGAGATCGCATTGGCGATGTCGGAGAAGGTGGCGGTGCCCTTGTCGGCGGCGACGACCAGGTAGGGGTCGTCGGCGTCATGCCGCACGGTCGAGTCGGGCGGCACGATGTCGTCGCCGTCAAGATTGTCGGTGAGTTCGAGCAGCGTGCGAACGAAGATGCGATAGGCCTCGGTGCCTTCCGCCATGAAGTGGTCACGACTGGAGGGCGAGGGCAGGCGCTTGGGCACGAAGCCGCCCTTGGCCCCGACCGGCACGATCACGACGTTCTTCACCTGTTGTGCCTTCACGAGGCCCAGGATCTCGGTACGGAAATCCTGCGGCCGGTCGGACCAGCGCAGACCGCCGCGCGCGACCTTGCCGAAGCGCAGATGAATGCCCTCGACGCGGGGTGAGTAGACGAAAATCTCGTATAGTGGTCGCGGTGCCGGCAGGGCCTCGATTTTGCGGGCGTCGAACTTGAAGGAGATCACCGGATGCGGATGTCCATCCTGACCGACCTGCCACAAATTGGTGCGGATGGTTGCCTGTACCAGATTAGTGAAGCGGCGCAGGATGCGATCTTCATCGAGCGAGGCGACGGATTTGAGCTGCTCCTCGATCTCGGCGACGAGGGCCATCTCGCGCGCCGAGCGCTCCGCAACCGTGAGTCCAAGGCGCGGATCGAGGCGGCCCTGGAACAGGGCGACGATGTTGGCGGTAATCGCGGCGTTCTTGCGCAGGGTCTCCCACATATAGTCCTGGGTGAACGGGGCGCGGATCTGATGGAGGTATCGCGACAGCGCGCGGATCGTCGATACTTCCCGCCAGCTCAGGGCCGTGCGCAGGATCAGTGCGTTGAACCCGTCGGATTCGGCGCGATCGCGGACCACCGCCATGATCGAGGCTTCCAGACGATGGTTGAATTCATGGCTGAGTGCGATCGGCTTGCCGTCGCTGGTCTCGATTGTCATATCGTGCAGCCATACCGGCGCCTGCCTGGTGCGCGGCACGATCTGATAGGTGCGTTCGTTGACCACGTTCAAGCCGTGATTTTCAATCACCGGCACGCGATAGGATAGCGACAGCGGTGCGGCATCCGAGAAAACCTTCAGGCCGAATCGCCTGGGATCGTCGTCCTCCTCGAGGCGGTAAACCGAAATCGTCACCGGTCGGGCTGAGTTGAGCTTTTCGATGGTGGTGATGTCGGCGATCGCCTGTTCGGCGCTGAATATCTCGGTGTAGCCGCCGGAAAAGGCCTGGGCATAGCGGCCTGCGAGCATGCGCGCCCGCATGCCGTCGACAGACGCCGCGAGCGCGACCTTCAACTTGTCGCCCCAGGACTCGGCAATGGCGCTGATCCCGGCTTCGAGTGTCTCGCGCTCGACGACCGGGGCCTTACCTTCATATCGCCCGATGATGTAGTGGACGCGCGCCAGTGATCCTTCGGGGAAGGACACGTAGGAGGCCGACAGGGTCCCCTTGTAGACTTGCGAGAGGAAGGCGCCGACGCGCGTGCGCACGTCGGTGTCGTATTTGTCGCGCGGAATGAAGCAGAGGATGGAGACGAAGCGATCGAACTTGTCCACGCGTGCCAGCGCCCGGACACGGGGGCGCTCATAGAGGATCAGGATCTCCATGACGAAATTGTAGAGCGTTTCGACGTCGATCTGGAACAGATCGTCGCGCGGATAATCTTCGAGAATATGCGTCAGGGCCTTGCCCGAATGGCTGTTCGGGTCGAAGCCGGCGCGCTGCAGCACCTGCGCCACCTTGTGGCGGGCATAAGGGATTTGCTTGACCGAGCGGGTATAGGCGCCGGACGTGAACAGACCGACGAGGCGCAATTCCCCTTCGAGCCGGCCGTCGGCGGTATAGAGCTTGATGCCTACATAGTCCAACCGGATGCGGCGATGAACGCGGCTGGAGACGTTGGCCTTGATGACGATGAGGAGGCTCGGCTCCCGCATGAACTCGCGAATTTCCGACGTCATCACCACCATTTCGCGACCGCGGCGCAGGACCTTCACCTCGGGATCGCGCAGGATGCCGAGGCCCTCACCGGTCGTGATGTCGTCCGACGCATCGCTGTCGGGCGAAAAGCGATATTCGCGCACGCCCAGAAAGGTGAAATTGTCCAGGCACAGCCAATGCAGGAACTGGCTGGCTTCGGCGATCTCGTCAATCGGCAGCGGCGGCGGATTGGTCGAGAAGACCTTGATCGCCTCCTCAATGCGGGCACGCATGGGCTTCCAGTCGGTTACGCAGGCGCGCACGTCATTCAACGTCATGGTCAACCCATCGACCAGCCTTTGGCGGTCGGCGTCGACGTCGATGCGGGTGATGTGGAGATGGATGAGGCTTTCGCGCGCGCCCCTCGCTCCCTCCGGCAGGGTTTCGCCATGGAAGCGAACCAGCTTGCCTTGCTCGTCGCGCTCCACCGCGATGATAGGATGAGCGACCAGGGTGACCTCGATGCCTTGCTCGGCGAGCTCTGCCAGCGTGGAATCGAACAGGAAGGGCATGTTGTCGTTGAGAATTTCGAGCACGGAGATCTCGCGGCCATCCGGCATCATCGGATTGACGATGCGGATATCGGCGCGACCTGCCGTGCGCCGCTGTACATGTTCCCAGGCCTGCTCGGCCAGGAAGGCCAGCGAAGCGGCGTCGTGGTTGGCGAGATCCTCGCTATTGGTGTGGCCGAACAGGAGTTCGGCAAAAATCCGGGGCGTGTTGCCTAGCTGCACGCTTCCCGCGGCATCGCGAATCAGGGTCGACCGGGCCTTGTCGTCACGCCACGCTTCCATAACGTCCTCCGTCTCTCGCATCGTCCGATCGCAATCGCGATCGTCAGCTTGCTTCTGGAGTTGATCGCTTCGAGCGCCGTTATCTTGACCGCGATCCGGCGCCGCGAAATCTGCCCTCGGCACCTGATCCTATCACTCCGAACGGCCAAGGCGCGTGGAGTCGTGGCGAAAAGCCCGACGACCGCCGGGTCGTCGGCGTCATGAGAAATCGTAAGTACATTCAATGACATACGAGTTCGAAGTTTTGTTCGGAGCGGCGCACCATTTCCCTCTCTTTGTTCGATCCCTGTTCTCGTGAAAACGCGCTAATAGGTGCGCAGCAAAAACCCCTGGGGGAGCGGTCAAATGACTCGCGCCGGGAAGATTGGGTATCCGTCGTCGCTGCATCCGAGCTAATGACGGTTTGTTCAGGGCGTTGCCCTGCCGACCAAGATTATCCTCACTGACGTCCTTAGGACCTGGGAATGGGCGCGAGCTGCGCTCTTCGCGTCCCGCGCCCGCGGGGGCTGCGAGCGATCCGACGAAGTTCTGGAGTCGAGCCGGCGTTGCCTCAATGATGATGGGCCGACACGCTCTTGACGCATTGCGTCAACAGATCAGGGGTGGCGGATTGGCCGATATCACCGAGACTGATCATGCCGACCATCCGCTTGCTCTTGTTGATCACGGGTAGCCTGCGGATTTTCAGCGTCTCCATGTGATGCACGGCTTTCGCCAGATCATCGTCTTCCCGGCAGCAATGGATGCCTTCGGTCATCACGTCCCGCGCCGTCATGCGCGCGGCGTTGAAGTCCTTGCTCGCGAGACCTTTGCAGACGATATCGCGATCGGTCACCATCCCGACCAAATGGTCGCCTTCGCCGATCGGAATGCAGCCGATGTCGTGCCCTTGCATCAACTTCGCGATCTCGATGATCGGGGTGTCGGGGCTGACCCAATCGACGCCCTTGTGCATCACGTCTTTGACTTTCATGGAGGACCTCCGTTGCGAACGCAGCCCCCGCTGAATTGACTATACATCGAACCGGGCGCGGCCGCACGCGCGCCGTGACGGTGCGTACCGGGATCATCTCGCCGCCATGCCGCGTCAGTCATGCATGCTGAAGCGTCCATGCGGTGCACTGGCCGTCAGGCGCTCGAACTGCGCATGGGTGAGCTGGAGCAGCGTCTCGTGATCGCCGGCTTCGATATAGACCTCGGGCTGGGCCCGGATACTTTCATCGACGATGAGATCGAGCCCGTAGCACCGGCCGACCGCCGGAATGGCTCCGTGCGCGCAGTCCATGAACAGCTGGTTGATCTCGGTTTCGTTGGCCATGGCGAGATCCTCGCCAAGCCTCTCCTTCAAGTCCGGCAGGTTGAGATGGTGCGATGCCGGCACGACCGCGAGCATATAGCCGCCGTCGTGCCGCAGCACGACGGCCTTGGCGAGACGATCGCCAGAGACGTGGCACGCCTGCGCCGTGCGCGTGGATGACATGGTGAGATCGTGCGGGATCTCGGCATACTGGATGTTCTCGGCAGCCAGATACCGATGCAGTGTGGGGGCGATGGACATGGCTTCGCCTTTCGGATGGATGCAACCATCCACCGTGAGGCTGCCCCCGCCGCACGATGGGCGGCTGCGTGATTGCCGGCCTTCAGCATAGGCCTTGCCCTCGAATGCCGCAACTGAGTCGGAGGTTCGGAGTGCTCCGCGCTCACCTCATCCGTGATCTCAGGCGCGGCGGCCGCAACGCACGCGCTACGCTAGCGCTATCCATGCACGCCGCCGCTGCACGGACTTTTTTGCCAGGGACGGTCCAGGGACGGTTCGGTGTGATGGCAAGACGAGGCCAATCCCGCCTTCATGGAAAGCACTCGCCGTCGCTGCGGCCATGAGCGGGAAGGCGGCGGGTTGGAATTATATAGATATTTCAATCGTATAGGAGTTCGCAGCTATATTTTAAATAGAGCTCCATTCCTCTGATTTCGGACGTCCTAAAAGCCCGGCTGCTCTGCCGCGTCCGTTCGCTGTACGCGCCCGGCTGCCGCTGATATGCTCCTGGCCATAGGACAGTGAATGGCAGCTGGCCACAGACTTTCCCGCGATGCCGGCCTTCTGATCGGACTCGATCCCGCTCGCACTTTTTCGCATTGCCTCGACATAACGCTGAACAAAATCCTCTACGGCTGCCGCGTTCCCCGCTCACATTGGGAGATGTGCCATGGCTGCACCGGACTGGCGTCTCGAAGGCGAATGGATGAAGAATTGCAACTGCGCGTTTGGTTGCCCCTGCGATTTCAATGCTCCCCCCACCCACGGATACTGCAAGGGCATGGTCGGCATGCGGATCACCGCGGGACATTTTGAGGGCGTCAAGCTCGATGGCCTCTGTTTCGCTGTGGTCGTAGATTTCCCCGGCGCGCTGCATGAAGGCAACGGCAAGATGCAGCCCATCGTCGACGAGCGCGCCACACCGGAGCAACAGCAGGCGCTGTTCAACATTCTGTCGGGCAAGCATTCGGCCGAGGGCACGCTATTCCACATCTTCAGCCTGATCGTGACCACCATTCACGATCCGATTTTTGCGCCCTTCGAATTTTCCTTCGACAAGGACGGACGCGTCGCAAAACTCGTCGTCACGGGCGTGCTCGAAACCGACGTCGAGCCGATCAAGAATCCGGTGACGGGTGAGCCGCACCGCATCCAAGTGGTGATGCCCGAGGGGTTCGAGCACAGGGCTGCCGAGGTCGCGTCCGCCAACATCCGCTCGACCGGTGCGATCCCGTTCGAGACCAAGGGCACGCACAGCTCGCTCGCCAATGTTGTGCAGACGCCCGAGGGCGTTGCGGCATGATGTGGCGCTGACATCGAGACAAGATCTCGGTGTCAGCTCTCCATCGCTATCCTGGGCAAGTCCATGCAGGGGCGCTTGATGCTGGAACACCTGCTCCACCGCGACCGGCTGATCGTCGCGATCGGGACCGCCGCAGTGGTGGCGCTCGCCTGGGCCTATCTCGCCGGCGGCGCCGGCATGGACACCGAGATGATGGCCGACATGCCGGACATGGCGCCAATGCCGTGGACGCCGCTCTATGCAGCGCTGTTGCTCGTGATGTGGTGGGTGATGATGATCGCGATGATGGCGCCGAGCGCGGCGCCGACCGTTCTCCTGTATGCGACCGTCAAGCGCAAGCAGGAGACTGCATCCCGGGCGGCAATCGATGCCTGGATCTTTCTCGCCGGCTATCTCGTGACATGGGCCGGGTTCAGTGTCGTTGCGGTCCTGGCGCAATGGGCGCTCGAACGCTTCGGGTTGTTGTCGATGGCGATGGCCAGCACCAGCGCGGTTTTGGGCGGCATCATCCTGCTTGCCGCCGGCCTCTATCAGCTCACGCCGCTCAAACATGCCTGCTTGCGCTACTGCGAGAGCCCGCTGCTGTTTCTCAGCCGGCATTGGCGGCCCGGCACGCGCGGAGCATTCTGGATGGGACTTCGCCATGGCAGCTACTGCGTCGGCTGCTGCTGGTTTCTGATGGTATTGCTGTTCGTCGGCGGCGTGATGAATCTGGCCTGGATCATCGGCATTGCGCTCTATGTCGCCGCTGAGAAACTGCTACCGTTCGGCCAACGATTGAGTTATGCGGCAGGCGCGGTCCTCATCCTGTCCGGCGCGATCGTTCTTGCGCGCGCGATCTGAGCGGCCGGTACAGACGACCAAAGGTATCGCCCTGCCAATACCGCGTGGTTGCTCAAAAACAGCCGACCTCCGTGGTCATACGGATGTTGTAAGCTAAAGAATTGAGCATTATCCAAACAGAAACTTAAGGCTGTCCCGCCTAGCTTGGGGCTATGAACAGCACCCGCGCCGCTTTCGGCCGCGGCGGTCTCAATCGAGGCGGAGACAGGCGATGCCATCATTGGCGGCGAGCGCAGTTCTGCCCTGGCGGCTGAGGCGAGGGCGCGTGTCGTGATTCCCGCAAGTTCCGTCCGCAAAGCCGGCAGAACGATCCTGCGGAATGCTCCGCTGCAGATCGCATTGTTCTTCCTGCCCCTGGTCTGGATCGGCTATTTCGCGATCACGTCATCGGAACGGACGGATGCGGTCCAGCAGGCGCGGTCGCACGGCAACAGCGTCGCCGAATTGTTCGAGGAAAACACCGAGCGCATCTTCGAGCGCGTGGATCAGTCGTTGCTGGTGGTGCGAGCGCTCTACGCCCAGGATCCGTTGACCTTCAGCCTGAAGTTCTGGTCCGAGAAGGCTCGCATCGCCACCGGCGACGTGGTCCAGTTCGCGCTGATCGGGTCGGATGGCTACATGACGGATACGACGGTGGGCTATTCTGGTCCGCCGCTCTATCTCGGCGATCGCGAGCACTTCATTCAAACCATGTCGCAGGCCGACGATCGCCTCTACGTGGCGAAACCGGTTCTGGGCCGCGCGTCCAACAAATGGACCATACAGATCGGAAGAAAGCTCTTCGATCTTGCCAGGAATCCCGTGGGCGTGGTCGTCGGCTCGATCAGCGTCGATGTCGTCGGTCGATTCTACGACACCGCAAAGCTCGGCGCTGGAGGAACGCTGGTCCTCAGAAATGCGAACCAGGTCGTGCTCGCCGCGCGGGGCATGAACCAGGACGCGGTGTTGGGGCAGCGTGCGCCGAACCGCGTCGAAGGCGAGCTGCGGGATGGCTTCTACGCCCAATATTGGAACGTAAACCATCCCAACCGCGATGACAGGCTGGTGACCGCGCGCAGATCGCGGCTCTTTCCACTCATCTTCACCGTAGGTATCTCGGAACGCGAGATCTATTCGCGCGCGGATATCAGGCAGAAGGTCTATCTCGGCGGCGCGCTGCTGCTCACGTTCATCATTCTGACTGCGACGATGTTCCACTGGCGGCGCCGACAGGCGCTGGATCGCGCCCAGCGCGAGCTGCGCGAATTCGCCAGCAAGTTCGAAGACGCGCTCAGAAACCTTCCCCAGGGCTTGAGCATGTTCGACGGCAGCGACCGCCTGATCGCATTCAATCAACAATGGCTCGAACTCTATGGTCTCGTGCCGGAGGAGATTCGGATCGGCATGGACTTCCGCGAGGTGTTTGCAAAACAGACCGCCGTTCTCGACGTCGAGGCTTACCTGGTCGATCTGAAGAATCGGCTCGCCAAGTCGGAGCACACCTCGAACACCGTGCAGTTTCCGGATGGGCGGGTTGCCTATATCTCCTACGGACGGCGCGAGGGCGGCGGCTGGGTCGCCACCCATGAAGACATCACCGAACGCAAGGCATCCGAGGATCGGATCGAAAGGCTCGCGCATTACGACAGTCTGACTGGATTGGCCAATCGCAATCTGTTCAAGGAGCGCATCGACGAAGCACTCGCGACGTCCGGCGCCTCGGGAGCTCCCTTCGCCGTACTCCTGCTGGATCTCGACAAGTTCAAGTCCGTCAACGACGTGCTCGGTCACCAATGTGGCGATGCCTTGCTGAAGCAGGTCGCGGGCCGGATCAAGGCGCAGATCCGTGACGCCGACACGGCGGCGCGGATCGGCGGCGACGAGTTTGCCGTGATCGTTGCGCCGGGCCGGGGCGCGATGCAGGACGGCGCCGCCAGCCTCGCTGCGCGGCTGGTTCAGGCCATTGCCGAGCCTTATCAGATCGACAATCATCCCATCGTGATCGGCTGCAGCATCGGCATCGCCGTGGCTCCCGAGCATGGCAGCCGCGTCGATGAGATCCTTCGTAATGCCGACCTTGCGCTCTACAAGTCGAAGAACGCCGGCCGGAACTGCTTCCATACCTACTCGGTGGAGCTCAAGGCCGAAGCGGATCAGCGCAACGTGCTCGAGATCGAGCTTCGTGAGGCAATCTGGCGCGAGGAAATCGAAGTGTTCTATCAGCCTGTGACCGAGCTCGGCACCGGCCGTGTGAAATCGGTCGAGGCTCTTGCGCGTTGGCATCACGGCACCAGGGGCTTCATTTCCCCCACCGAGTTCATTGCGGTTGCAGAGGCGGGTGGACTGATCGTTGAACTCGGCAATCAGGTCCTGACCAAGGCGTGCCGGGATGCGATGACCATGCCGGACGACGTCAAGGTCGCGGTCAACCTGTCCGCCCTGCAGTTCGCCGGCACCAACCTCGTCGACACCGTGACGTTCGCACTGGCGCAGAGTGGACTTCCGCAAACCCGGCTCGAGCTCGAGATCACCGAGAGCGTTTTCCTCGCCGACACCCAGGAAAATCTCAAGACGCTCCAGCGCCTCAAGGCGCTCGGCGTCTCCATTGCGCTTGACGACTTCGGTGTCGGTTACTCGTCATTGTCCTATCTGACGGCCTTTCCGTTCGACAAGGTCAAGATCGACAAATCCTTCATCGACAGGATTGACCGCCGCGAGACCGTCGCCGTGCTGAAATCCATCGTGCAGCTTGCCGAGACCCTGAAGCTCTCGATCGTCGCCGAGGGTGTCGAGACCTCCGAACAGCTCAGACAGCTCCATTCGCTCGGAATTCCGCTCGGCCAAGGCTACTACTTCAGCAAGCCCGTGCCGCTCGCGGGCCTGTCGTGGCAAGCTCCCGCCACGCGGCGGAGACGGCGGACGGCCGCGTGACGAGACAGGCAGAGCGCGGATCTTAAATTCGCGCGTGCTATCCTCCCCCTCGGGGATGGAATTGACCGTCCCGGCTTCGCTCCCTTGGCAAGCTCTTTCCCACAACCGTCTGCGCGTGGCGCCTACGTCCATTCGCAATTGTGAGACTTGAGCACGAGCCGCGTTCCCGCCTCCGTGCTATTGCTGCTCCTCGCAATCTACGCGAGGACATCCATGCTTCCCCTTCCTGCCGACATCTTCACCGAGCCCGAAGAGGTCTCGCCCGACGGCCTTGCCAATCTCGGCCCGCTCCGCCGTCTCGCCGGCAGCTGGCAGGCGGACAAGGGCATCGACGTCAATCCGAAGGCGGAGGGGCCGGAGCGGCGCACCTTCATCGAGCGCATCCGCATGGATCCGATCGATCCGCAGGCCAACGGGCCGCAGCTGTTCTACGGGCTGCGCTATCACATCCACATCAACACGCCCGAGGAGGACATCACCTTCCACGACCAGGTCGGCTACTGGCTATGGGAGCCGGCGACCGGGTTGATCATGCAAACGCTGGCGATCCCGCGCGGGCAGGTGCTGCTCGCCTCGGGCAAGGCCGGGCCGGACGACAGGAAGATCTCCGTCATCGCGAAGCGCGGCGATACCGCTTACGGGATCTGCTCGACCGATTTCCTGGAGCGGGCCTTCCGCACCGATTCCTATCGCTGCGACATCAGCTTCAACGACGACGGCAGCTGGACCTATCTGATCCAGACCGAGTTGTTCGTGCGCGGCGCGCCGTTCAATCACCACGACACCAACACGCTCAAGCTCGTCGCGCCGCCAAAGCTCAATCCGCTCGCGGTGATCGTGAACGATCGCGCCAAGGGCGGCGGATCGGTGGCCTGAGACCGGAGAATCACATGAAGCCTTATGTCATCTGCCTGATGCACTCCAGCCTGGATGGCCGCACGCATCCCAGCCGTTGGCGTCCGAAGGGTGCGGGCACGGACTGGTTCGAGAAAATCCATGACGAGCTCGGCGGCGACGCCTGGGTGATCGGCCGCGTCACCGGCTCGGAATTCGCCAAGGGCAAGCCGTACCCGATCGGGAGCGAGAAATATCCGCGCGAAAACTGGTTCGCACGACGCGATGCAAAAACCTACGGTGTCGTGCTCGACGCGCAGGGCAAGATCGGCTGGGGCCGCTCCGATATCGGCGGCGATCCAATTGTCGTCGTGCTGACCGAGAGCGTGCCGGATTCGCATCTCGCAGGGCTGCGCGGCGAAGGCGTGTCCTACGTCTTTGCCGGCAAGTCCGAGATCGATCTGGCGCTGACGCTGGACATTCTCAGCCGTGAGCTCGGCGTGAAGCGTCTGCTGGTGGAGGGCGGCGGCGTTGCCAATGGCGCGTTCCTGCGCGCCGGTCTCATCGACGAATTCAACCTGATCCTCAGCCCCGCGGTGGATGGCGCGAGCGGCGCACCGTTCGTGTTCGATTCGACGGCAGCGGACAGCGACAAGCGCGCGCCGATCACGGCGATGACGCTGGAGAGCACGCGGGAGCTCGGCGGCGGCGTCCTGCTGCTGCGCTATCTGATCAAGAACGATCCGCAGGCCGTGGCCAAGTAGCGCGCCGGCATGTCGGGACCATCGGAGCACATCGTCATCGTCGGTGCCGGCGCCGCCGGCCTGATGGCGGCGCGGGAGCTCGCGCGTGCGGGCAGACGCGTGACCATCCTGGAGGCGCGCGAGCGCTGTGGTGGGCGCATCCATCCGCTGCCGGCGGCGCAGTTCGGCTACCCCGCCGATGGCGGCGCCGAGTTCGTCCATGGCGAGGCGCCGGTCACGCGGGCTTTGCTGCGCGAGTCCGGGCTGTCGCTTCAGGAGATCGAAGGCACGCAATGGAGCTTTGACGGTGCAAGCCTCTCGCGTGAGGACCGCCACGATCCGCATGAGGCGGAGCTGCAAGCGGCGCTGCGGGACTTGAAGGACGATCTCGCCGTCGCCGATTTCCTGCGCCGTCATTTTGCCGGAGAGGACTATGCGCGGCTGCGCCATTCCATCGAGCGAATGGTCGAGGGCTATGATGCGGCAGACCCCGCGCGTGCCTCGACGCTGGCGCTGCGCGAGGAGTGGATGGACGGCGGTCACGCTCCGCAGGCGCGCATCAATGGTGGCTATGGCGCGCTGATCGATTCTCTGGTGGCCGAGTGCCGCGCCTGCGGCGTTGCGATCCGACTCGGTTGCGCCGTGTCGGCGATCGAGGAAGAGGGCGGGGCCGTGAGGGTTCGCTGCGCCAGCGGCGACGGGCTTGCGTGCGACCGCGTGATCCTCACCGTGCCATTGCCGCTGCTGCGCGAGATCGCGCTGCCAGCACACGTCGGCGCGAGGCTTGCTGCCGCCGACGACATCGGCTTCGGCAACGTCATCAAGATCCTGCTCCGCTTCGCGCGGCCCTGGTGGCGCGACCACAGCGAAGATCTAGGGGACATGACCTTCCTGCTGTCGAACGAAGTGATTCCGGTGTGGTGGACGCGATACCCGGACCAGCATCCGCTGCTCACCGGCTGGTTCGGCGGCCCGCGGACGGAGGAGCTGTCGCATCTCGAGCCGCAAGGACTGATCGAGGCCGGGCTCGATTCACTCGCCGCCATCTTCAAGCGGTCAGCTGAGGATATCGCGCGCGACCTCGTGGCGGCGGCTGCGACCAATTGGGCGCAGGATCCCTTCGCCCGCGGCGCCTATTCCTGGGCGACGCCGCGGACGCGCGAGGCGCAGGCGATTCTTGCCCGCGCCGACGGCTTGGTGCTGTTGTCCGGCGAAGCGCTCTATCGCGGCCGCGACATGGGCACGGTCGAAGCGGCGCTGACGAGCGGCCTGGAGACGGCAGAGATAATCTTGCGGAGCTAAGAAAGAAGGCCCGCATCTCTGCGGGCCTTTTGTCTCACCAGCGTCCGCCGCCGAAGCTGAATGTCACGCCGGGACCGCCGCCGTAATATCCGTACGGGCCGCCGCCATAATAGCCGTGGTGCCGCGGGTAATAGCCGTAGCTGCGGTAATACGGGCGATAATGGCCGTAGTGATGGCGCCAGTGATGATGGTGCCGATGGCCATAATAATGGTGCCTGTATTGCGCGCTGATGTCGGTCGATGGGCTGCCTTGCGCGTTCTGCTTCGCGCTTGAACTATTGGCCGCGTTCGCCGCCGATCCGCCGGCGAGCGCCGCAGCACCGATGGCTATCGCGACAAAGAGATACTTCATGTCATCACTCCAGTTGAATGTCGTGTGACAACAGATGAGCATCCGGCGCGTTCCGGCTAATGCGGCGTCGAAACGACGCAGCATGCGACGTCCGGTTCGCGCGAAGGATTGCGTGTCGTGGGATTTATTGCCGCAGCACTGGCCTCGATCGCGATGCTGCCATCACCTCGCCTCGATTGACGCGTTGGCGACATCTTTGATGACGACGCGAGCGCGGCAAGGATGCCGCTACTTGAACGGATCCTGGATCGACGGCGCCGACTGCCGGATGCGGCGCACGCTGACCGGCGTGCCGTCGGACACGAACAAGAGCTCGTATTTGCGGCCCTCGCTGTCGGTGGCGGAGCAGGTGACGTCGTTCACCTTCCTGGCGGCGAAATTGCCGGTCTGGCGGCAGACCCCGGTGGAGGTCTGCTCGGCCGGCACCGGCAGGCCATCGACCTTTGGACGGTCCTTGGAGTTGAGCAGCATGCGATCAATCGGCAACTCGTAGGAATTGTCGTCGGCGCGCTTGCCGTTCTCGCCGGAGAACGACACCACGTGATTTGCGTCGGCGGGATCGTCGACCGCGACCGCGAAATTGACCCGGCCCTTGTCGCCATGGGCGTAGGCCACCGTCTTGCAGCCATAGGTGCGCCCGGCGACCTTCAGCGTCTTGCACTTGCCCGACATCAGCGCCAGCAGGTCGATAAAGGAATTTTGCTGCGCCAGCGGATTGTTGACCGGGATGGCGGAAGTCTCGCCAAAACAAGGGCTTGCGAGGGCGATGAGAGTTGCGGCCAGGACCGGTCGGCGGAGGCGCATCATCAGGCTCGCATGCCACGGGGCAACGGCAAAGTTCCGTCCGATAACCATCGAACCGCAAATTGGTTGCGATCCCGTTTGTCTTGCCGAACCCGACTGGAATACCACCGCGCTACCCCAACGGCGATTCGCGAGATCGCCCCAAATCCATCCGGTGGCACTTGCCGTCAGGCCGGTGTTTTTTTCGTGGCAGGGCTAGGCCATCGCCGCCTGCCAGCGCCGATCGCGCAGGGAGGGGCGGCGGTGCAGGCGAACCTCCAGCAGGGCGCGGGCATGCGGAAGCTCGCCGCTGCGCATGAGCGCGACGATATAGGTATCCTCGATCAGTTCGCGCTGGGCGTGACTGCCACCGATGCGCACGACGTCAGCGAGAACCGGCGCCAGCGTTTGCACGCAGGCCGCGTAATTCTCATTCGCAAAGGCCAGAAGCGCGCGGCAGATCGCGGGCACCACCGGGCCGGCCGGCAGCTTGCCGTCCGCGAGCCGCTGCTCGATCACCGCAAGGCGCGCGGCAAGTGCCTCGTGGTTCTGCGTTGCGGCGGCGAACAGCGCCATGTGGACGTCGGCGAACGGCAGGCCGGATTTCGGGAATAGTTTTTGCGCGGCTGCGCCGGCATCGCGCCAGAGCGCCTCGGGCACGGCGTGACCGTAGGCCGACAGGCGCCACAGCAGCGAGGCGCCGTCGGTGACGACGTTGAGCGGTGGCGCCTGCGTGACTGACGGCTGGAGCACGTCGGCATAGATCGACAGCGCACGCGCCGCATCGCCGTGCTCGAGCGCGCCGAGGGCCTGGTGCCAGCGGATGTGGCCGTGCAAAATTCCGGCGCGGTCGTAAGAGGGGATCCAGTCGTCGACGAGGCGATCGGCGTCTTCGATCGAGCCGTCCTCGAACATCGCATGCAGCACGGCATGCGCGGCATGGGCGTTCGCGCGGCGCAGATTGAAGCCGCGCTCGGTGACGCTGCGGCCGCGGGCGACATCGCCGTTCTCCGTCATCGCCCAGCCACACATGGTGAGGAACCACCAATCCTCGCCATAGTGCTGCGCAACGCGCTCGCAGAGCTCATGCCGGGCGCGATCGTGATCGGCCATGCCGGAGAATGCGAACAGACCGAACGCGCCGAGCGGCAGCGACAGCACCAATGCATCGCGCGGCCACGTCTCGACGTGCTCGCGCATCGCTGCGATCGCCTCGGGCAGCCGGCCCTCGATTGCCAGCGCTAGCGCCTCGACATGGGAGCGCTCGCGCTCCGTGCCGCGCTTCGCAACGAGTTCGCGCGCGACCGCCGCCTTGCTGCGCGCGAGATCGCCCTGCTGATAGAAGGCATGCACGCGGGCGCGGGCGATATGGGCCAGCGCAAAATCCGGGTCGGCCGCAATCGCGCGCTCCAGCGCCTCCGCCGTGCCGGTCCACCCCGCGAGCATGAGGTCGACGCCCTCGCGATAGGCGGATGCTGCCGCATCGGATGTGGTGGAGAGCGGCAGGCCGTAGCGGTCTTCAAGCGCCATGGTCGTCTCCGGAGTTCAAGCCGTCCGCGCGCGGCGTCCCTCGATCGGATAGGCCGGATCGTTGTAGCCCGGCGTCGAGGGATGGCCCGGCATGACCAGACGGTCGATCAGCGCCTCGTCCTCCGCGGTGAAGCGATAGTCGAGCGCGCGGATGTAGTCGTCCCATTGCTGCTCGGTGCGGGGACCAGCGATGATGGATGTCACGAAGGCGGAGTTCAGCACCCAGGCGACCGCGAACTGGCCGGCGGTAATGCCCCTCTTCTCGGCGTGGGCTTTGATCTCCTGCGCGAGTTGAAGCGATTCCGGCCGCCATTCGGTCTGCATCATGCGGGTGTCGTTGCGGCCCGCGCGCGTCTCCTTGTCGGGCGCGGCATCGGGCTTGTACTTGCCGGTGAGGACGCCACGCGCGAGCGGGCTGTAGGGCACGATGCCGAGGCCGTAATAGGCGCAGGCCGGGAAGTGCTCGACCTCGGGCATGCGGTTCATCGCGTTGTAATAGGGCTGGCTCACCGCGGGCCGGTTGATGCCGAGCCGGTCGCAGATGTTGCAGATCTCCGCGACGCGCCAGGCGCGGTAGTTCGAGACGCCGAAATAGCGCACCTTGCCCGCGCGGATCAGGTCGCCCATCGCGCGTACCGTCTCCTCCAGCGGCGTCGCATGGTCTTCCTTGTGCAGGTAGTAGATGTCGATGTGATCGGTGCCGAGCCGCGTCAAGCTCTCGTCGGCGGCCTGCAACACCCAGCGCCGCGACAGGCCGCCGCGATTGGGATCGTCGCCCATTGAGTTAGCGAGCTTCGTGGCGAGCACCCAGGCGTGACGATTGCCGGCAATGGCGCGGCCGACGACCTCTTCGGATGCGCCCTTCGAATAGGCATCCGCCGTGTCGATGAAGTTGATCCCCGCATCGAACGCTTTCGCGATGATCTGCTTGGACGCGGCTTCATCCGTCGGCCCGCCGAACATCATGGTGCCGAGACAAATCGGCGACACTTTCAGGCCGCTGCGGCCGAGCTGGCGGTATTGCATGGTTGCTTCCTCAACGCTTGCGTTGGTGCCAGCATAGCCAGCTACGTCAGTCATTGCGAGCGCAGCGAAGCAATCCAGAGCTGCGTCCGCGGAAAGATGCTGGATTGCTTCGCTGCGCTCGCAATGACGTTTCCTGTTGGGCTCCGCAATCTCTCGACGTCGTCCCGGCGAAGGCCGGGACCCATACCGCGAAAGCTATCGATTGCGGGCGCTAGGCGTACCGAATTTACGAGTCCTCGCCCAAACTGCTTTTGTGAGTATGGGTCCCGGCCTTCGCCGGGACGACAACGGCGTATGTGGCGGGCGGCGGAGAACGAACCCTACGCCGGTCCCTTCAAAATCTTGAACACGCCATTCGCCATCACGATGCAGCGATCGTCTACCGTCACCTCGGTGCTCATGAAGATAAGGCTGCGGGTCGAACGCACCACGCGCGGGCGGGAGATCAGGATGTCGCCGATCTGGCCGGCCTCGACGAAATGGGTGTCGAGCTGCACCGTCGCCATGAACTCCTTGCCGGAAAGGTAGCGGGCGGTCATGCCGCAGGTGCGGTCGGCGAAGGTCATCATCACGCCGCCCTGGACCATGCCGCGGCGGTTGTGGTGCTTGTCCTCGGTGGCGAGGGCGAACTCGTAATGGCCGTCGACCTTGCGCTCCCACAAAGGGCCGATCAGGTGCATGAAGCCCGTGGTCTCGAGGATGGTCCAGCCGTCTGATTTCAGCCTTGCGGCGGCCTTGTTGGTCATGTCGTCGTCCATTCCGGTGCGGACCTTCGATCTCATTTCATCGAGGCCGGACGTGGTGTAGTCAAGCATCATGAGACCGTTCGACGATGCCACACGGCGGAATATCGCGGATGCCTGCGCGGCCTTCGCGCGCCTGCCTGAGGAAGAAGCGCAGCCGGCATTGAAGCGTGCCGCGGTGGCGGTTGCGCTGACCGCAGCAGGCGAGGGCGACGACACTGCGCTGCTGCTCACGCTGCGCGCATCGCACTTGCGCGCCCATCGCGGCCAATGGGCTCTGCCGGGCGGACGCTGCGATCCCGGCGAGACGCCGGTCGAGGCGGCGCGGCGCGAGCTCGATGAGGAGCTTGGGCTTCGCCTCACCAGCGCCGACGTGCTCGGCACGCTCGACGATTATCCGACACGCTCCGGCTATCTGATCACGCCGGTCGTGGTCTGGGCCGCCGAGAGCGCCGCGATCAGGCCGAACCCGGACGAGGTCGCGTCCGTCCATCGCATCGCGCTCGCCACGATCGAGCGCGAGGACGCTTTCGATTTCGTCGCGATCCCGGAAAGCGCGCGCCGCGTGATCCGCTTCCATCACCAGATGAGCCTGATCCACGCGCCGACGGCGGCGCTGATCTACCAGTTCCGCGAGGTGCTGGCGGGCCGGCACACCCGCGTGACCGAGCTGGAACAGCCGGTGTTCGCCTGGAAATGACGATGGTAAACGGCGCGTTAACGTGACGGTTACCGGATGCCTGCTAAGAGGGCAGCATGCATCACACACCGATTCGACGCGCCCTGACGCTGGTTCCATTCGCGCTCGTGCTGCTCGCGCCCGCCGCGCGCGGCGGTGAGGGAGACGCGCTGCCGCCCGCCGTCAGCAATGCCAATGCTCAGCTGTTGTCGCAGTTTTTTGCGCAAGGTGGGGCCTCGCCGGCCGTGCTCGAATATCGCCGCAAGCTCGCGGAGTACCAGGCGGCGCGCGCCGCCTTCGACGCCGAGGCGGGCGCCTATTGGAGCCAGATCTCCGAGAAGCGGAAAACCCGCAACGCCAAGCGGCGCAGCGGGCAGCAGGTGACCCTCGATGATTACGTGCTGGAGCATCCGCCGCTTTATACCGGGCCGAAGCGGCCGGTGAACCCGGAGCCGGAGGAAGCGCCGGAGCGTCCGCCCCGAAAACCCATTCCGGTGGTCGCTGATTTCCTGCGCGCGGCGCAGGAGCTCTATCAGTTCACGCCGCAGCGCCCGACCAGTGAGGTCGAGTTCAAGCGCGCCTATGCGCGCTACGCGCTCGCCTCGGGGCTGACGCGCGAGCAGGCGGTGCGGGTCTATTCGTTCGAGACCGGCGGCACCGGCAGCTACGACGTCCAGGCGGGAATCGAGCACGGCGGCAAGCGCGCGATCTCGACTGCGATGGGCTACAATCAGCTCCTGACCACCAACAGCGTCGAGCTGCTGGCCGAGCAGGGCCATGAATTCGTCCGCGCGCTTTCGGACAAGGTGGCGCGCAGCTCAGGGCCGGCGCGCCAGTCGCTCGAGCACAAGCTCACTGTTCTGAAGAAAATGGTCGCGCATGCGAAGTCGGTGCCCGATACGTGGTCGGAGCACGAGAAGATCGGCAACACGGCGCAGGGCTGGGCCATGCATGCGATGGTGCTCGACGTCGACGTCGGCCCGATGCTGCAGACCCACAAGCTGCTGACCTCGGTGTTGTTCGCGCGCGCCAAGGGCTATACAAGGCCGCTTACCGCGGCCGAGCTCGAGATGATGAACCTCACCGGCGACGGCACCGGCCTCGACATGGTGACGATGCCGCAGGCGATGCGCGAGCAAGTGCCGACTTCGAATTTCTTCCAGCGCGGCGGCTACGAGCGCAACCCGGTCGCGATCCGCCACAACACGGTGGCGAAGCTGCTGGCCGTGACGGATGAGCGCATGGATTCGAACGGCAGCAAAGCCGGCGCAAGGGAGCTGGCAGCGACGTTTTAGATATCAGGTGTCGTCCCGGCGAAGCTGCCGTAGGGTGGGCAAAGCGACTTGTCCGCCGTAGCTCGAAGAGCGAAGGCGGAAGCGTGCCCACCATTCTCGATCGGAATGCGCTGACCGATGGTGGGCACGGCGCTGCCGCGCCTTTGCCACCCTACAGTTTCTCGGCTCTGCGCCTACTGATCCGGCCCGAACTTGAACTTGCCGTCGCCTTCGAGATACGGCCCGGTGCGCATGTAGAGCTGGCCGTTGTGGCCGATGAAGAACAGCGTGCCCTTCGGCACTTTCTTGGCGCCCTTGAGCAGCTCGCCGGCATTGCTGGTACCCATCTTGTAGGAATAGGTCTTGCCGTCCCTGTCATAGGCGTAGCCCATGTCGGGCTTGAGCTCCCACGGCGTTGCCGGGACTTGCGCCAATGCGGGCGCGGCAAACGCGCCGAGCACCGTGACGAGTGCTGCTGAAGCAAGCGCAAATGTCTTCGTTGAAAATGCCATCATCCATCCTCCCCGTCGCTGGGTGCCGGCTTGAACAAATCACGAACGGCATTTCCGGGTCAATTTGCGAAAGCGCCGCAGCGCATCACGTCCTGCCCAGCAGTTTGTGATTTTCCCTTCGTCCCCTCGCGACTATGTTCCGCTTTCCGTCTAGAACGCAACTCGACAAAATGATGGGTAGGGGATGATTCGGATGCGCCATGTGATCAAACTTTGCTGGGCTGCTGCATTGTCGTTGACGGCGCTGGCGCCGGCCGCGCGGGCCGATGACTACCAGCTCAGCCACAACCAGCGCATTTCGTGCAGCCGCGGCCTTGCCCCCGGCAAGCTGAACACCGCCACCTGCAAGTCCTACACCTATCTCTTCAACACCAAGACCTCGGAATATTTCCGCTGCCAGGTCTCGCTGGCGCTGACCCGCGACAACAAGGAAGTCATCAACGTGCAGACCGACGGCGGCTGCACCAAGAAGCCGCGCATCTTCGAGACCGACGGCAAATACGATTTCGACGCCACCGAGACCGAGCCGCCGAACACCAACTCGTTCTTCGGCCCCGGCGGCTATTCGATCTGGGCCACCGACGTCAGCGCGCAAAAGGTGCGCGGCTGTATCATCATCTCCTCAGGCCTCGGCTCCGACATCTCCAAATGCCTGGACATGACGTTCCAGTGAGGGCTTGCCAGTGATGGTGCGCTCCCTCCCCCGCCTGCGGGGGAGGGTCGGGGAGAGGGTGTTTCCGCAATGGGACAATCCCCAAGAGGAGAGAGCCCTCACCCGCGCCTTCGGCGCGACCTCTCCGGCAAGCGGGAGAGGTGACCGAGCAAGCCGCTCTCACTATCGCACTTAACGCAACTCGGATCCCGCTGCGCCACCTCGCCGCACCGCCGGGTTCCCAAAAATCTAGCCGGAACGGCCATTTACCGCAGTCCTGTTTTGCCTTTTGGATGGGTTGACCCGCTGCCCTCATCCGGCCAATTTCGCCGCCGGTTTGGGGGAGTACAACAACCATGAAACGGACGTTCTTCGGCGTGGCCGCGGCTCTTGCTCTGGCGGCGTCGGCACCTTGCGCACATGCGCAATCCTTCATCAACGTGCTGACCGGCGGCACCTCCGGCGTCTACTATCCGCTCGGGGTCGCGATCGGGAAGATCTACGGCGACAAGATTCCGAACGTGAAGACGCAGGTGCAGGCCACCAAGGCGTCGGTCGAGAATCTCATCCTGCTGCAGCAGGGCCGCGGCGAACTGGCGTTCACGCTGGGTGACTCGCTGAAAGCGGCCTGGAACGGCGAGGAGGAGGCGGGCTTCAAGACCAAGCTCGACAAGCTCAGGACCATCGGCGCGATCTATCCGAACTACATCCAGATCGTCGCGACCACTGAGTCCGGCATCAAGACGCTCGCCGACCTCAAGGGCAAGAGCCTGTCGGTCGGGGCGCCGAAGTCGGGCACCGAGCTGAATTCGCGCGCGATCCTCGCGGCCGCCGGCATGAGCTACAAGGATCTCGGCAAGGTCGAATATCTGCCCTTCGCCGAATCCGTCGATCTCATGAAGAACCGCCAGCTCGCCGCGACGCTGCAATCGGCGGGCCTCGGCGTCGCCTCGCTGAAGGACCTGTCGACCTCAAGCCCGATCACGGTGGTGTCGGTGCCGAAGGAGACCGTCGACAAGATCGGCCCGCCCTTCATCTCCGCGATCATTCCGGCCAACACCTATACCGGACAGGACAAGGACGTGCCGACGGCTGCCGTCGTCAATTATCTCGTCACGAGTTCCGCGGTATCTGACGATCTCGCCTATCAGATGACAAAACTGGTCTACGAGTCGCTCCCCGAGCTCGCGAACGCGCATGCGGCCGGCAAGGAGATCAAGCTCGAGACTGCTGCGGCAGGGAGCCCGGTTCCGCTGCACCCCGGCGCGATCCGCTATTACAAGGAAAAGGGGCTGATCAAGTAGTCAGCTCTCGGTGTCGAGCGTCATGGCCGGGCTTGTCCCGGCCATCCACGTTCTCGGGCTAAGCGAGAAAGATCGTGGATGCCCGGGACAAGCCCGGGCATGACGGCGCGGGTAGACCGTGCCACTCTCATTATACGCGTTGGGCCGAGGACGATTGGAAATGCTGGAAAAGGCAGAGGCCACCGAGGCCCCCATCAAGGTCGAGTTCGACAATTTCGAGCACGGCTTTCCGGAAGGCTTTGGTCCGGGCTGGTGGGGCCATCTCGCCTACTGGATTGGCATCGCGTTTGCGACCTTCCAGCTCTATGTCGCCGCCTTCAACTATTTGCCGAGCCAGGTGGTGCGCGGCGTCCATGTCGGCTTCCTCGTTCTGCTCACCTTCGGCCTGATCGCCAATTTCACGGCGAAGAGCAATTTCGGCCGTGCGCTCGGATGGGTGATCGGCGGCGCGGGTTTCTTCTGTGGGCTCTATCAGTGGATCTTCTATGCCGATCTGATCGCCCGCGACGGCGATCCGACGCGGCTCGATCTCGTGGTCGGCACGCTGCTCGCCGTGCTGATCTTCGAGGGCACGCGGCGGCTGATGGGCGCGGCACTGCCGCTGATGTGCGGCGCGTGTCTCGTCTACTGGTTCTTCGGCCAATACCTGCCGTCGCCGCTCAACCATCGCGGCTATGATTTCGATCAGATCGTCACGCATCTGTCGTTCGGCACCGAGGGCTTCTACGGCGTGCCGATCTACGTCTCGGCGACCTATATCTTCCTGTTCATCCTGTTCGGCTCGTTCCTGGAGCGCGCCGGCATGATCCAGCTGTTCACCGACGTCTCGCTCGGCCTGTTCGGCCGCACCCGTGGCGGTCCTGCCAAGGTCGCGGTGTTTGCGTCGGGCATGATGGGCACGATCTCCGGCTCGGGCGTCGCCAACGTCGTCACCGTCGGCCAGTTCACGATTCCCTTGATGATCAGGTTCGGTTACCGCCGCGCATTCGCCGCCGGCGTCGAAGCGACGGCCTCGATGGGTGGACAGATCATGCCACCGGTGATGGGCGCGGTCGCCTTCATCATGGCCGAGACGCTCGGCGTGCAATATTCGGAGATCGTCAAGGCTGCGGCGATTCCTGCGATCCTCTATTTCGCGTCAGCGTTCTGGATGGTGCATCTGGAAGCCGGCAAGTACGGGCTCGTCGGCATGAAGCGCTCGGAGATCCCGAGCGCCTGGAAGGCACTGGTGACGCGCTGGTACCTCGTGCTGCCGCTCGCCGCCCTCGTCTACATGCTGTTCGAAGGCTTTACGCCGCTCTATGCCGGCAGCATGGGCCTTGCGCTGACGGTGGCGCTGATCCTTGGCACCAGCATCACGGCCGGCGTGTCCGCGACGGTCATCCGCTACATCTTCTGGATCGGCCTCGCGCTCGTCGTCGCCGCGCTGTCGCGCGACGGGCTTCAGATCGTGCCGGTTGCTTGTGTCGTGGTCGGGCTGATCGTGATCACCGCCTTCGTGCGCGGCGGCTTTGCGGCGTTGCGCGCCTGCCGCGATGCGCTTGCTGAGAGCGCCAAATCCGCCATCACCGTCGGCATGGCCTGCGCCATCGTCGGCGTCATCATCGGCATGATGTCGCAGACCGGTGTCGGCACCATCTTCGGCGGCTGGGTGATTGGCCTCGGCGAAAAGAGCCTGTTTCTGGCACTGATCATGACCATGCTGCTGTCGATCCTGCTCGGCACCGGCATCCCGACCATCCCGACCTACATCATCACCGCCGCGCTCGCCGCGCCGGCGCTTGCCAAGCTCGGCGTGCCCCTGATCGCGAGCCACATGTTCGCGTTCTATTACGGCATCATGGCCGACCTCTCGCCGCCGGTGGCGCTGGCTGCGCTTGCGGCGGCGCCGATCGCGAAGGAGAACCCGGACAAGATCGGCTGGGAGGCGATGCGCATCGCGCTCGCCGGCTACGTCATCCCCTTCATCTTCGTCTATTCGCCGGCGTTGATGCTGCAAGCCGGCGATCCCATGGCCGCCAAGCTCGGCTTCTACGGCGCGGTCGCGCTCGCGAGCCTGAAGGCGCTGGTGGCGGTCGCGCTGTTCGGCATGGTCGCAATCGGCTTCCTGTTCACGCGGCTGTCGCTGATCGAGCGGCTGGTCGCGCTCGGCGCCGCGTTCTGCCTGCTCGGCGACTTCCCGTTCAGCGATACTGCCGGCTTCGTGCTCTCCGCGGCGCTCGTGCTGTGGCAATGGCGGCAGCGCCCGCCGGCGGTGGTCGAGGCGGTGTGAGCCTCTGCTTCGCAACGGCAGGCGGCGTGAAGGCGCTGGCGCTGTCCGCCTTCACGTTGGCCTGGACCCATTCGATCGCGAAGGTCGAATGGCAGGAAGATTGGCGCGTCACGCCCGCCGGTCTCGAACTGGTGCAGGCCCGCGTCAAGGGCACCGGCCCCGGCATGGAGCCGCCGCCCGAAGCGCGGCTGATTGGCGGCTGGTTTCAGTGGCGGCCGGACCGCGCGCCGATGCCGGAGGTCGTGCTCGGCAATTCGGGCGCGGCGGGGGAGTGGCGGCTCTGTCATGACGGCAAGTGCCGGACGTTGTCGGAGATTGTCGGGCATCCGATCGGTGCTAACGTCACCACGATGAAGATTTGCAACGATCCGTAGCCCGGATGGAGCGCAGCGCAATCCGGGGACGGTGATCCCGGATTACGCTGCGCTCCATCCGGGCTACAAGAACAACAAAGGAGAAAAGCGATGGATCGGCTCAAGGGCAAGGTTGCGATGGTGGTAGGCGCCGGCTCGATTGGTCCCGGCTGGGGCAACGGCAAGGCAACCGCGGTGACCTTTGCGCGCGAGGGCGCGCAGGTGTTTTGCGTCGATCGCAACGGTGCGGCCGCCGAGGAGACCGCGAAGATCATCACCGGCGAGGGCGGCAAGGCGACGGCGTTCACGGCCGACGTCTCGCGGTCTGCCGAGATCGAGGCGATGGTGGCGGCGTGCCTGAAGGCCTATGGCCGCATCGACGTGCTCGACAACAATGTCGGCATCGCCGAGATGGGCAGCGTGGTCGAGGTGACCGAGGAGAGCTGGGATCGCGTCTTCAGCGTCAACCTCAAGAGCGCCTATTTCGCCATGAAGCACGTCATTCCCGTCATGGTGAAGCAGGGTGGCGGCTCGATCATCAATATCTCCTCGATCGCCTCGATCCGCCACATGGGCATCTCCTACGTCACCTACGGCACCTCGAAGGCGGCGATGAACCAGATGACGCGCACCACCGCGATCGAGTTCGCGCGCCATCATGTGAGGGTCAACGCGATCCTGCCGGGCCTGATGAAGACGCCGATGGTCGAGCACTCCGCCGGCCTTGCCGCGAGCTATGCCAAGGGCGACGTCGAGGCGATGTGGCGCGCGCGCGACGCGCAAGTGCCGATGGGCCACATGGGCGATGCCTTCGACGTCGCCAACGCCGCACTGTTCCTGGCGTCGGACGAGTCGAAATATGTGACGGGGATCGAGCTGGTGGTGGACGGCGGGATCACCTGCAAGGCGGGGGCGTAGTCCCATCTCAGCCGTCGTCCCGGCCTAGTGCGCAATTGCGCACGGGGGCCGGGACCCATAACCAAGCAAGTGGTTTTGAGAAGGTTGGTGGCTCCAGCCAGCTCCAACAATCAGCATTCGGGGTAATGGGTCCCGGCCTTCGCCGGGACGACGCTGAATATTCGGCTGCCGTCTACTGCGCCAGCGCCAGAATCCCGCCCGCAAACGCGTGCCAGGCCGCCGTCTCGCTGACCGGCCAGTTCAGCACCTTCACCGCCAGCAGCGCGAGCGTGCCGTAAATGTAGACCGGGTGGACGCGGCCCTCGGTGCGCCAGTCGCGCACCATGGCGACGACGAGCAGAAGCGAGGCGACGACAGCCGGCGCGATGGTGACCGGCACCGGCGGCGGGCCCGGCGGTCCGGGAGGGGCGAGGAAGGTGAGGAACCAACGCGCGATCGCGGCATCGAGGATCGAGACCGCCGCGAGCAGCATCAGGCGCTTGTGGACCTCGGGCCTGCGCGTGTTCATGATCGCGAGCACGAACACCATTGCGAAGAACGCGATCCCGCTCATCGGCACGATCGAGAATGCGATGCCGGCCTCCTTCTGCCCGAGCGCCGCGGAATGCTGCATCACATGCACGGAGGCGAGGAAGCCGAATATCGTCATCGCGGTCGCCAGCGACACACCGGCGATGCCAAGCGAGCGGTGATTGACCACGCGACCGGACGCTGCGAGCCAGGTCTGAAGCACGAAATAGAGCGACCAGGTGAAGAACAACAGTCCGTGAAAATGAATCACGGGGCTTGCGGAAAACGTCCGGTTGGCGAGTGGCACCCAATAGGTCGGTGCAAAGCCCAGAAACGCGGTGGCGGCGCAAGCGAGCGCCATGTGGAGATAAAAATATCGTGCAGGCGACGCATCTCGCGCGCGGACACGACGGTCATCGATCAGGGTCGTCATCTGGAATGAGTCTGGCAAGGAGCGGTTTGGTTCAAACGCCTGCCGTTCACCCTCCGCTGTCGTCCCGGACAAGCGCGCCCTCAAGCGCGCGCAGATCCGGGACCCATAACCACAGGGTTGAGTTACCGCACGAGCTGGTAACTCCGAGTCTTCGTCAAACCACATCCTGTGGTTATGGGTCCCGGATCGGCGCTCCGCTCCCGTCAACGCTGCGCGTTGTCTGGAGCTTCGCTTGTCCGGGACGACGGCCGATTTGGCCTATCCCCCCGCGCTCAATTCGGCGCGATCGAGCTCTTCCTCGAGTTTGTGGAAGGCGTCGTCGCCGATCACCTCGGTGGCGCGCAGATCGAAGATCGATTTGCGCGCGGCCTCGATGGCGCGGCGGCGCAGGGGATCGGCGGGCAATTCGCCATTGGCGATGCCGCCGTTCGGATCGGTCTCGGCCTGCATCAGGATGGCGCGATATTCGAGCCTGAGGATCTCCGCTTCCTCCGATGGATCGCTCTCGATGGCATCGAGCGCGGCGCGATAGGCGATGGCGCGTCCGCGCGCGACTTCGATGCCGACCGGATCATCGTCCTTGAGGCCGAAGGCCAGGATCAGCGGCCGCAGCGTCAAGCCCTGGATCACCAGCGAACCCAGCACCACTGCAAAGGCGATGAAGACGATGAAGTCGCGATAGGGAAAGTTCTCCGGCAGGGCGAAGGCGGTGGCGAGCGTGACGAGGCCGCGCATGCCGCACCAGGAGATGATGAGACCGCCCTTGGCCGAGGCGACCTGTCTTGGATCCTTCGGATGATAGAAGCCGTGGGCGACCAACACGCGCAGCGTCGTGCGGTAGAACGTCACCCAGCACAGCCGGACCAGGACCACGGTGAGCAGGATCCAGGCGGCAGCGACGCAATATTCCCAACGCACGTCGGCATCTAACCGCGTCCAGATCGGCCGCATCTGCATGCCGATCAGCATGAAGGCGAGCACGTTGAGCACGAACACCGTCGTCTCCCAGACCGCATAGGACGGCACCCGCAGCCGCGCCGGGATGCGCGCCGGCGCCGTGCGCGCGACCGTGATGGCGTAGACCACGATGGTAAGGATGCCGGAGAGGCCGAGATGCTCGGCGGCGATCCACACCAGGAAGGTGGTGGCGAACTGCACGATGATGGCACTCGGCGCCTCCGTCACCCGCTCCATGAACAGCGGAATGATGCGGCCTGCGAGCAGGCCGGCGATGACGCTGCCGACCAGCGCCAGTGCCATGGTCGGTGCGACCTGGCTCCATGTCAGGTGCTCGGTGGCGACCGCGCCGACCGCGATGCGATAGATCAGCAGCGCGGTCGCGTCGTTGAGCAGGCTCTCGCCCTCCAGGACCTTGACCATGCGGTGGGGCAGCTTCACCTGGCTCAGGATCGCGACCGCGGCCGCGGCATCCGGCGGCGCCACGATGGCGCCGAGCGCGACCGCGGCGGCCCAGGGCATGTCGGGCATCAGCCGGTGCGCGACATAGGCCACGCCAACCGTGGTGAGGCCGACCGCGGCGACGACCAGGGTCGAGACCGGAACCCAATTGTTGCGCAGATCGCGCAGCGAGGTGTCGAAGGCGGCATCGAGCAGGACCGGTGCGACAAAAAGCGCCAAAGCCAGGTCCGGCTCCAGCGTCCAGGACGGGCTCGACGGCACGAAGGCGATCAGCGCGCCGCCGATGGCGAGGAAGGTCGGGTAGGGGACCTTGATCCGCCGCGCCAGCGCCGATAAGCCAACGGCGCCGAGCAGAAGCACGATGATCCATTCGAATGTCGACACGATGATCCCCGAAACCGATTTGAGCGGCGCCACAAGCTAGCACCAATCCGGCCGTAATGATGGATAGTGGGGCAGCAAGGCAAGATTGAAGGCAAGGCCGACGACAAGGCTGACGATAGGCTGAAGGCAAGACTTTCCGACTGTAACGAGCATGCGTTCTTTTCTCATTCGATTGTCATGTGCCGGGCTGCTTTGCGCGCTCTCGCTCGCCGCGGCCCATGCCGCGACGGGCGGCGAGCCGGTCGCGGTGCCGCAGGTCGACGTCGCGCCATGCCTCGCGGCGACCGCGGCCGACGACATGGACAAGGCCATCACGGTCTGCGCGGCCGTGATCGACAATGAGAAGATCGCGAAGGAAGACCTGATCAAGGCGCTGATCGCGCGCGGCGCGTTCTATGCGCGTCACGACCAGGTCGACCGCGCGATCGCCGACGACAGCCGCGCACTTCTGCTCGATCCCACCCTCGCGGACATCTTCAACGCGCGCGGCGAGCTCTGGCTGAAGAAGGGCGACAAGCCCAAGGCGGTGCAGGATTTCGGCGCGGCGCTCAGAATCGATCCCAACCACGAGAAGGCCCGGGCCAATCACAAGGCGATGGCGCGCGAGCTCGAGCGGATCGGGGCGCAGATGGCAGTCGCCGGCAAGCCCAGCTTCAATTGCGCGCGAGCGCGACGCGCCGTGGAAAGGGCGATCTGCGGCAATCGCGAGCTCGCCGATCTCGACCGCGAGATCTTTGCATCGAATGCCCGCGTGGTCCGCGAGGCGCGCAATGCAGGCGAGGCCAAGGCGCTCCAACGCGAGCAGGACGACTTCATTGCCCGCCGCAACGCCGGCTACGGCCGGCCTGGGTACGACCTGAAGAAGGCGATGCAGGAGCGCTTGCAGCGGCTGAACGGGGTGGACGGATATTGACGGGACCTTCTCCTCTCGCCGCAAGCGGCAGTGCAATCGCATATGGAAGCGGATTCCCTGCGGCCATCCTTCGAGATGCCCGCTTTGGCGGGCTCCTTCAGGATGAGGGCGGAGTGCGCGGCAGCTTTCAACGAGCCCGATGCCAATTAGCCTCATCCTGAGGAGACCGCGAAGCGGGCGTCTCGAAGGACGAGGCGCTTGCTCAAGCCGCTCCAAGAGATCATATGCGATAGCCCTACCGCAAGCGGGGCGAGGGTGTGCAGGCAGTTCTCCGGCCCTGACATGCCCCGATTTGAACCCATCCCTTGCCAGCCGCGACAACGGTGAGAACCCGACGTCACGGAGCCCTATGCCATGTGCGGCACGCCCTATTCCGCGCAAATGCCCTCGTTTGCCAAAATTTCGCTGCGCGCGTTCTTCCTCGGCGCGGCAATGAGCGTAGCCCTCGTCGCTCCAGCCGCCGCCGGCACCGATTGCGTGCCCGGCAGCAAGGCTGCTCCCGCGGACCTGATCTCCGCGTGCAGCGCCATCATCGACCAGGCGACAAATCCGCCGTCTGAACGCTCCGTGGCGCTCGTCGCTCGCGCCGAAGCCAATGCGCGAACCTCCGGAGGCCAGTCGCAGGCGCTGCGCGATCTGGAGCGCGCCATCGCGCTCGACGGCAAGAATGCAAAGGCCTGGCGCGTGCGCGGCAACCTCTTGCGCGAGGCCGGCGGCGACCTCAACCGCGCCGCGGCGGATCTGACCAAGGCGATCGAGCTCGATCCGCAGGATCCGGAGGCTTTCGAGTCGCGCGGCGTCGTCTACACCAACCAGCATCGCTTCGACCGCGCCATTGCAGACTACGATCAGGCCATCAAGCTGAAGGCGGATTTCGCCCAGGCTTGGTCCGACCGCGGCGCGACCTTCTATCTGCGCGGCGACTACGACAAGGCCGTCGCTGACCTCAGCGAGGCGCTGCGCCTCGATCCGAGCCGGGCGCGCAGTTACACCAACCGCGGCGCCGCCTACAAGAAGCTCGGCGAGCTCGACAAGGCGATCGCAGACGACAGCGAGGCGATCCGGCTCGATCCAAAGGTGCCGGAGTATTTCGACAACCGCGGTCTCACCTATGCCGCGATGAAGGAGTACGACAAGGCGATCGCCGATTACGATCAGGCGATCCGTCTCGAGCAGCGGGTGAACTTCCTGACCAACCGCGGCGACTCCTACCAGTTCAAGGGCGAGCTCGGTGCTGCGCTGTCGGACTACAACGACGCGCTGAAACTCGATCCGAATTTTGCCAAGACCTACAACAACCGCGCCGTGCTCCACAAAAAGATGGGCGAGCGCAAGAAGGCGCTGGCCGACTACGAGGTGGCGTTGCGGCTCGATCCCGCCAATGAGAACGCGCTCAACGGCCGCCGCGCGATGATCGCCGAGATCGCAAAATTCGGCGGCGAGCCGCGCAGTGTGCTGAACGCCGCCCCCAGCGAACCGTCGTTCGACTGCGCCTCCGCCAAGCGCGAGGTCGAGAAGGTGATCTGCGCCGATCAGCAGCTCGGCGTGCTCGACCGCCAGATCGCCGAGGCCTACGAGCGGGTGCTGAAATCCGCGAGCAAGCGCTCGGCGGACGGCCTGCGCAAGTCCCAGCGCGATTTCCTCGCCACGCGCGATGCGAGCTTCCGTCGCCCGGGCTATGATCTGAAGAAGGTCATGCAGGAGAGATTGCAGAAGCTGAATGCGATGGAGAGCTGAGGGCGGCCGAAAAAGCCGAAGTCGAATGGCTGGTTCGGTTACCTCTCCCGCTTGCGGGAGAGGTCGACGCGCCCCGGGCGATGCGAAGCATCGTCCCGAGC
>NZ_PSRT01000055.1 GCF_004212635.1 Bradyrhizobium genosp. SA-3
CGATCCAGCATGGCGAGCATGCCGCGCGGCGGCGGCGGTCCGAGCATGGCCGGCCGAGGTGGCGGAGGCGGAATGGCCATGCATGGTGGCGGCGGTTTCCGTGGTGGCGGCGGAGGGGGCGGCTTCCGCGGCGGTGGTGGCGGCCGGCGCTCCGATATCGCGCTGAAGCACGACGTTGTCCTGCTCGGTCAGCTCTCAAACGGCCTCGGTTACTACCGCTTCAGCTACATCGGCAGCGACAAGGCCTATGTCGGCGTGATGGCGCAGGAGGTCGAGCAGGTGATGCCTGCCGCCGTGACCCGTGGCAGCGATGGATATCTGCGTGTCCATTACGAAAGACTCGGCCTGACATTCCGCAGCTATGGTGACTGGCTCGCCGGCGGCGCGAAGCTTCCTGCGGAGGTGACGCCATGACGGGCCCGAAATCGTTCCGCCGCGCGCTGTTGCCGGGCATCATGGCGCTGGCGCTTCTTGGCTCTGCGTCACAGGCACAGCAATCCTACAAGACGCCGGAGGACGCGGCGGCTGCGCTCGCGGCCGCGGTCAAGAGCGGACCAAGCGACATCCTGAAGGTGCTTGGGCGCGCTGCCGAAGACATCGTCTCGTCCGGCGACGAGATCGCCGACAACGACATCCGCCAGCGCTTCACGTCGATGTATGACGCCAAGCACGGCATCAGGGCCGAGGGCAACAAGACTGCGACCTTGATGCTGGGGCCGGACGATTTCCCGTTCCCGATTCCGCTGGTCAACACCAAGAGCGGTTGGGAGTTCGACACCGACGAGGGACGGATCGAGGTGCTGCGGCGTCGCATCGGCCGCAACGAGCTCGACGCAATCCAGACCGCGCTCGCCTTTGTCGACGCGCAGAACGAATATGCCGACAAGGACCGCGGCGAAGGCGCCGGCGTCTATGCGCAGCGCATCGTCTCATCGCCCGGCAAGAAGGACGGCCTGTTCTGGCGCGACGACAGCGACCCTAGCCCGCTTGGCGCGCTGGCGGCCGAGGCCTCGAAGGAGGGCTATCGCGCGGGCGATGCCGGACCTGCGCCCTATCACGGCTACTACTTCCGCATCCTCAAGGGGCAGGGACGGGACGCACCCGGCGGCGCGCTCAACTACGTCGTCAAGGGTAAGATGATCGGCGGCTTCGCCTTGATCGCCTGGCCGGCGGAGTACGGCAATTCGGGCGTGATGACCTTTGTGGTTAACCATGCCGGCACCGTCTACCAGAAGGATCTCGGCAAACGCACGGCCTTCATCGCCGAGCGGACCACGCTGTTCGATCCCGACGAGACCTGGAAGAAGGTCGATGCTGCAAAGCCCTGAGCGTCGCGCGAGCCGGCGCGGATTTCACCTGATAGCGCTCCTCCTGCTGGCGCTCGGGCTGACCGCGCCGGCGACGCCGTCCTTCGCGCAAGCGGCCGGTCAGGTCAGAGTCAAGATCGTCAAGGCCGGCCTCCTGGTCGGCGGTGGCGCCGGCAGCGGCGTGCTGACGTACCGCGGCAAGGCCTATCCGTTCAAGATCAGCGGTCTGAGTTTCGGCATCACGGTCGGCGCCACGGTCGGCCGTCTCGACGGCTGGGCCTCGGGCATCCGCGAGATCAGTGACTTCGCTGGCACCTACAGCTCCGTCGGTGGCGGTTTTGCGCTGGTCGGCGGCGCCAGCGGCGTTCATCTTCGCAACGAAAAGGGCGTGACGATGGTGCTGCAAGGCCCGAAGGCGGGACTTGAGCTGGCGGCCAATATCAGTCAGATCACGATCGCCTTGAGATGAAGCTCAAGCCGGGCGCGCGGACCCAAGAGTGAGAGCCAAGCGTACTGTCCTCGGATCATCGCTTCTCGCAAGCTTGAAACCTGACTTCGCGAACACGCTGCGCATGGAGGCGTTGTCGGACAGAACCTCGGCCGTGAGCTCCTGCATCCCATGCTCTTGCGCGATGTCGATGAGGTGCCTCAGCAGCAGGGAGCCGATCCCGCGGCCTTGCCAGGCATCCACCACGACGAAGGCCATCTCGGCCCGACCGGGATCGACGACCACGTGGCGGCCGCCGCCGATGATGGTGAGACGACCCTGTTCTTCGACGAGGGCGGCCAGCGCAACGTGATTGCTGAAATCTACGTCCATGAAGAAGGCGCGCTCCTTCTCCGAGAAGTGCCGCTTCAAGATGAAGAACCGGCTCTGGAGCGAGCGCGGCCCGGTGCGCTTGATGGCAGCGAGCATATCCGCCTCGTCGCTCGCTCGAAGCGCGCGGATCTGGACCGGAGTGCCGTCCTTCAGTACGGCTTGCGCGCTGTAACTTGCGATTTGCGACATGCCGATGTCGTCCGGCGAAATCAGCTCGTCAAGTGAGCCGCGTTTCATGAACTCGATTGCAGATAAGAGTCCTTCAAGCGTGCAGATCACCTTGACCTAGATCAACGTTCGTCCTTGCCCGGCGCCGTCAATTGTCGAACCCGACAAAGAGGTCGAAAACATGTCCATAGACAAGGTGCAAATTCCGGGCGGTCCAATGTCGGGGTTGTTCGCCTCGGCGATCGAATACTTGGTCGATGCGGGACAGCGCAGTGCCCTATTCCTGGATATCATGCGCCGGCGCGGTGATCAGTACCGGGAACACCTCGCGCAAACCGCGCCGCATGTTCTCCAATATGCGGCCGAACTGATCATGGACGGCCGCAAGCTCGCCGAGCCGGTCAATTACGCGCTGGTGCGCATCGTTCCGCCGGACAATGTCGAGATCGACATGAACCGTCGGCCTTTCATTGTGGTTGATCCGCGCGCGGGCCACGGCCCCGGCATCGGTGGCTTCAAGGCGGACAGCGAGATCGGGGTGGCAATGAAAGCAGGCCATCCCTGCTATTTCATCGGATTTCTGCCGGATCCGATGCCCGGTCAGACCATTGAGCGTATCGCGCGTGCAGAAGCCATATTCATCGAAAAGGTCATGAGCCTTCACCCGGATGCCGACGGCAAGCCCTGTGTGATCGGCAATTGCCAGGCCGGATGGGCCGTCATGATCCTGGCCTCGCTGCGTCCTGAATTGTTCGGGCCGCTGATCATCGCCGGCGCGCCGCTTAGCTATTGGGGCGGCGTGCGCGGAAAATATCCAATGCGCTATTCCGGAGGCCTCTTGGGCGGGAGTTGGCTCACGGCGCTCACCAGCGATCTCGGCGCCGGCAAATTCGACGGTGCCTGGCTGGTGCAGAATTTTGAGAACCAGAACCCGTCAAACACGCTGTGGACCAAGCAGTACAACGTCTATTCGAAGGTCGACACCGAGGCAGAGCGTTATCTCGAATTCGAGCGTTGGTGGGGCGGCCACGTCAATCTGAACGCCGAGGAGATCCAGTTCATCGTCGACGAGCTGTTCGTCGGTAACAATCTTGCGGCAGGCAACATCGAATTGTCCGACGGCCGCAAGGTCGATCTCCGCAACATCAGGTCGCCGATCGTGGTGTTCTGTTCGGAGGGCGACAACATCACGCCGCCGCAACAGGCGCTGCATTGGATCCTGGATTGCTACGCCGACGTCGACGAGATCAGGGCCTATGGGCAGACCATCGTCTACACCGTGCACAAGAGCATCGGTCATCTCGGTATTTTCGTCTCCGGTGGCGTTGCCAAGAAGGAACACGCGGAGTTTTCCAGCAACATCGACCTGATCGACGTGCTGCCGCCCGGGCTCTATGAAGCCACCTTCGAGGCGAAGGGCGAGGAGACCGCGAGTTCAGACCTCGTCGTCGGTCAGTGGGTGATGCGCTGCGAGGCGCGGACGCTCGATGACATCCGAGCCATTGGGGGCAACCCGCCCGAAGACGAGCGGCGCTTTGCCACGGCCAAACGCGTCTCGGAGATCAATCTGGCGGCGTACCAGAAATTTCTTCAGCCATGGATCAAGGCCATGGTGACGCCCCAGATGGCCGAATGGGCCCACAACATGCACCCGCTGCGGCTGCAATACGAGCTCTTCAGCAGCCAGAATCCCTATATGGCGATAGTGAAATCGTTGGCCGAGAAGGCGGTGGAGGAGCGCAAGCCGGTCGCGAAGGACAACCCATTCCTGGCGTTCCAGGAGCGGATGTCGAAGCAGATCGTGCACGCCCTGGACAGCTGGCGCGATTCACAGGAGGTGCTCAGCGAAGCGATCTTCCTCAGCGCCTATGGGTCGCCGGCGCTGCAGGCCGTAGTCGGAATTGATCCCACTTCCGTGCCATCCCGGCGGCATGAAATGTCCGTCGAGCATCGCGCCGTGCTCGAAAAGCGCATCGACGATCTGAAGTCGCGGATCGGCGAGGGCGGCCTTCGTGAAGCGGCGCTGCGCGCCTTGCTCTATGTCGGCTCTGCGCGAGGGATGGTCGACGAACGAAGTATCGAGGCTCTGCGCCAGATCCGCCGCAAGCATGGTGGCACACGCATGAGCCTTGCCGAATTCAAAATGCTGGTGCGGGAGCAGTTCTTCATGCTGCTGCTCGATCGTGACGGGGCGCTCGCCGCTATTCCGAAGTTGCTGCCTGACGACATGAACCGTCGCCGCGGGGCTTTCGAGGCGATCGAGCAGGTGCTGTCGGCCAGCGAGGACGTCACGGGCGAGCGCGCGAAGCGGCTGCGGCAGGTCGCCGGCCTGTTCGGCATCGACGCGATGGAGGATTCCGAAAGGGCGTCGAACGTTGCCCCTTTCGATCCGAAGGCGAAGGCGTCGTAGCAGGTTGCAAGGATCGGGACGACATCATGTCACTAGATGCGACGGCCACGCACTCTCCCAGCAAGTACGATCGCCTGATCGCCGCGGCTAAGGCGATCCCGCCGGCGCCGACCGTCGTCGTGCATCCCTGCGACGAGACATCGTTGCGGGGCGCCGTCGATAGCGCGGCGGCCGGCATCATCCGGCCCCTGCTGGTCGGGCCGGAACGGAAGATCAGGGACACGGCCGCCAGGTTCGCACTGGACATTTCGGGCTATGAGATCGTCGATGCCGCTCACAGCGACGATGCCGCGGCGAAGGGCGTCGAATTGATCCATGCCGCCCGCGGCGAACTGCTGATGAAGGGCAGCCTGCACACCGACGAGTTAATGCGGGCCGTCACCGCGAAGGCCGGAGGTTTGCGGACGGATCGACGTATAAGTCACGTTTTCGTCATGGACGTGCCGGCCTATGCCGAGACCGTCTTTGTCACTGACGCCGCCATCAACATCTTTCCCGATCTGGATGCCAAGCGGGACATCATCCAGAATGCGATCGACCTTTACAACCAGGCCGGCTTCGGCCAGTCGCCGCGGGTCGCCATCCTCTCTGCGGTCGAAACGGTCACATCGAAAATTCCATCCACGATCGAGGCCGCGGCGCTCTGCAAGATGGCGGACCGCGGACAGATCACCGGCGGCGTGCTCGACGGGCCGCTGGCGTTCGACAATGCGATCGACCTGGAGTCCGCGCGGATCAAGGGCATTAAATCCGAGGTCGCCGGCCGGGCGCAGATCCTGGTCGTGCCTGACCTTGAATCGGGCAACATGCTCGCTAAGAATCTCGCCTATTTCGCCAAGGCCGACGGCGCCGGCATTGTGCTCGGCGCGCGCGTGCCGGTTGTCCTGACCTCGCGTGCGGACAGCCCGAGAGCGCGGATGGCGTCCTGCGCGGTCGCGGCACTTTATGCTCACGCCCGGCGCCAGAAGGCGCCGACCATTGCGGCGTAACCGCCATGGACAGCATCCTCGTCGTCAACGCCGGCTCGTCGAGCGTCAAGTTCCAGGTCTTCGTGATCGAAGGGGAAGGCACGCTTCGCCGGTTGATCAAGGGGCAGGTGGACGGCATCGGCAGCCGCCCGCGCCTGCGGGCGAGCGGCGCAGGCAGCGACCCCATGGCCGACCGGGCCTATCCGATCGAGGCCATTCCGGACGTTCCGGCGGCGATGAACGTGGCAGGCGAATGGCTGCGGAGCGAAGTTCGTATCCATCCCATGGCGGTCGGGCATCGCGTGGTGCACGGTGGACCGGACTATGAGCGGCCGGTTCTGGTCGATCATGGCGTGGTGGCGCGGCTGGAGCGCTTCGTCGCCCTGGCGCCGCTGCACCAGCCACACAATCTGGCGCCGATCCGCTCGATTCTTGCCAATTTCCCGACCGTGCCGCAGGTCGCCTGCTTCGATACCGCGTTTCACCGCACGCATGGTCCCTTGGCCGATCATTACGCCATTCCGCACCAGCTCCATGCCGAGGGCGTGCGGCGCTATGGCTTCCACGGGCTTTCATATGAATACATATCCAGAACGCTACCCCAGACTGCACCGGAGATCGCAGGACGGCGCGTGATCGTCGCCCATCTCGGCAGCGGCGCATCGATGTGCGCCATGAAGGGCGGACAGAGCGTCGAGAGCACCATGGGATTTACCGCGCTTGACGGGCTGCCGATGGGCACGCGCCCCGGCCAGCTCGATCCGGGCGTCGTGCTGTATCTAATGTCCGAGAAGGGCATGACTGCCTCGAAGGTGCAGGATTTCCTCTATCGCGATTGCGGATTGAAAGGTCTGTCCGGCGTCAGCAACGACATGCGCGAACTGGAGGCAAGCACCGATCCGCAAGCAACGCTGGCAGTCGATTATTTCGTCTATCGCATTGGCCTTAACGCCGGGATGCTCGCCGCTGCGCTGCAAGGTATTGATGCGTTCGTCTTCACCGCTGGCATCGGGGAGAACTCGAGCGGCATTCGGGCTCGCGTTGCGGCACACCTCGGCTGGCTCGGCGCCGCGCTTGATGCAACTGCGAATGCCCGCCACGCACGGCTGATATCGACGAAGAACAGTCGCCTCCCGGTCTACGTCATCCCGACCGACGAGGAGCTGATGATCGCGCAGCATACGTTGTCGCTGCTGATGAACGGCCAGTCGCCCAACGCCAGACATGAGAGGGTGTCATGATTCCAGTATATCCGGACAGCAAGGTCGCCCTGAAGGGGAAGAAGGGCCTCGTCGTCGGCATCGCCAACGACCAGTCGATCGCCTGGGGCTGCGCCAGGGCGTTTCGCGCACTCGGCGCCGATCTCGCCGTCACTTATCTGAACGACCGCGCCAAGAAGCACGTCGAGCCGCTCGCGCAGGCACTGGGGGCGCCGATCTTCCTGCCGCTCGACGTCATGGTTGAAGGCCAGACTGAAGCCGTGTTCGAGCGGATCAAGTCGGAGTGGGGGCAGCTCGATTTCCTGCTTCATTCCATCGCATTCTCGCCGAAGGAAGCGCTGCACGGCCGCGTCGTTGATGTCGGCCGTGATGGCTTCCTGAAGACCATGGACGTCTCCTGCTGGTCATTCCTGCGAATGGCACATCTTGCCGAACCCTTGATGAAGAACGGCGGCACGATGTTCACCATGACCTATTACGGCAGCCAGATGGTGGTGGAGAACTACAACATCATGGGCGTCGCGAAGGCAGCCCTCGAGGCCTCCGTCCGTTACGCTGCCGCCGAACTGGGCCCGAAAGGCATCCGGGTCCACGCGATCTCGCCAGGACCGCTCGCCACGCGCGCAGCGTCAGGCATTCCCGAATTCGACGAGCTGATGGACAAAGCGCAGTCGAAAGCTCCCTCGCGCAGCCTCGTCAGCATCGACGATGTCGGCAACGCCACCGCGTTCCTGGCACTCGACGGCGCCAAGCTGATCACCGGTGGTGTACTCTATATCGATGGCGGCTATCACATCATCGATTGATCGCGCCGCCGCCTTGCCAAGCCGGGCTGGCAGTCTGGGCCATGGGCTGACGATGGCATATTGCCACTGTGTTGCCCGACGGGTCAACCTCTTTCGTAAAATAAGAAATCGTAATGCCGTCAACTTCATGGCTACTGTGCATGGGGTTGTTTTTCGACTTTTTTGATTCAGCGATAGTGCAACGCGATCAACTCGGCGACGCAAGCAGGCTTCTTGCCGTCCTCGATCTCGATCACGAGGTGATAGTTGACGCGCAGCCCGTCCGGCGGCACGTCCTCGGCTTCGGCGATCGTGACGCGGCCGCGCAGTTTCGAGCCCGCCGGCACCGGCGCGAGATACCTGATCCGGTCCGCGCCGTAATTGAGCGTGTTGCGCAGGCCCTTCAGGCCGATGACCGAGCGGATGAAGAGTGGGGCCAGCGCCAGTGACAGCAGGCCGTGTGCGATGGTCTTGCCGCCGGGCATCTCTTGCTTCGCGCGCTCCTGGTCGACATGGATCCATTGCTCGTCGCAGGTCGCCTCGGCGAATTGGTTGATGCGGTCCTGCGTGATCTCGATCCAGTCGCTGGCACCGATCGCGGAGCCGACGGCAGATTTGATCTCGTCGAAGTCGCTGAATATCCGCATGGGTTAACCTGCTCAAAGTCTCATTTCCGGAACACTGTCGGGGATGACGAGCTCGGCCTCCGTTAGTGCCAAGACCTCGCCAATGCTCATGCCGGGCGCGGTTTCGAGCAACGTGGCCCTGCCATCGGGGAAACCAATCACGGCCATGTCGGTCACAACCAAATTCACGGGACGCGCCGAGGTCAGCGGCAAGGAGCATTTTGCCACGATCTTTGATTTGCCCTTCGCCGCGTGCTGCATGGCGACGATCACGCGTTTGGCGCCGCTGACGAGATCCATTGCGCCGCCCATGCCCGGCACCATCTTGCCAGGGATCATCCAATTGGCCAGATGGCCGTGTGCATCGACCTGAAGGCCGCCGAGCACAGTGACATCGACGTGGCCGCCGCGGATCAGTCCGAACGACATTGCGCTATCGAAGGTGGAGGCGCCCGGCAACGCGCTAATCGGGCGCCCGCCGGCATCGGTGAGTGTCGGATGCGCCATGCCCTGCTCTGGAATCGGCCCGGTGCCGATCAATCCATTCTCCGACTGGAAGAAGACTTTCAGATCGGACGGCACGTAGTTCGCGACCAGCGTCGGAATGCCGATACCGAGATTGACGAGGTTGCCGCTCTTCAGCTCCTTGGCGACGCGCCGGGCGATGATGATCTGGGGATCCATAATGTCACCCGTTGGTGATGAGATAGTCGACGAGCGGTGCGGGGGTGACGACGTGATCGGGCGCAATCACACCGACCGGGACGATATGCTCTGCCGTCACGATGACGGTGTCCGCCGCCATCGCCATGACCGGGTTGAAATTGCGGGAAGTGAGCGCGTAGGCGAGGTTGCCGAGATAATCGGCGAGGAAGGCGTGCACTAATGCGAATTGCGCCCGCAGCGCCGTTTCCAGCAGGAATGGCTTGCCGTCGACTTCGATCTGACGCTTGCCTTCGGCAACCAGCGTTCCGACGCCCGTGGGCGTCAGCACGCCGCCGAGACCACATCCGCCGGCCCGGATGCGTTCGACGAACGTGCCTTGCGGAACGAGATCGACGGCGATCTGGTTGGCCAGCATCTGCTGCTGCGCCTTCGGATTGAGGCCGATATGCGTCGCCGTCAGCTTTGACACGAGGTTCTGATCGAACAGCTTGCCGACACCCTTTCCGGGCGTCGCCGCGTCGTTCGAGATCAAGGTCAGGCCTGCCTTCTTCTGGCGAACGACTTCGTCGAGCAGCCGCTCCGGCGTCCCGACTCCCATGAATCCGCCAACCATGACGCTGGCGCCCGCCGGGATCATCGCAACGGCTTCTTCGACGGAAACGGCCTTCATGATTGAAACTCCCGGTCGACCCGACGATGAGCGGAAGGGCGGCGGTGCGCGGATGTTGGAGCCCGGCGATTACTCTCCTTTGATCTGCATCAAGGCTTCCGGTCATTCGGTTTGGGGGGTCGATGCCGATGCTCCCGAGTATTTCGCGCCAGAGCTTGCGAACGCCGGCGTGACGCTGTTCGAGGGCAGCACTCACCGCATTTCGATGCGGCGCCAGGTCCGCCCCTTTCAGGAACAGAATCTGTGCCTGTAGCAGCCGGCCGCTCTCGAATTCGATGCGGCGCAACGCCATGACGAATGGATCCTGCGCATCGGCTTCGACCGGGAGCAGCGCAGCCGGCCGGATGGCAGCGTGGACGGCATGGGCAAGCGTTGCGAGGTGAACCGCCTGGGCAAGATGATGGTCTGTGATCCCCGCGATGGGCGCAGGAAGCCAAGCGGTCTCCCAGGATACGACCATGTATCCCAGGGCAAGATCCGGGACCCAGGAGGTGGCGCGCATCGGCAGCGAGACAATCTCGGTCTCGCGATAGAACTGCGCGTGCAATTCGGTCTGCCACGCCGCGTCGAGCCTCAGCGGCAGCGTAAAGGCGAATTGCCGGGCGAGGGCGCCATGCGCCGAGATCAGGAATGCTGCGACCCGCGTCTGCTGGCGCGGTGGAATGCGGCCGTCGATATCGAGAGGACCGAGGAAGCCGCTCATGGCAGCGCCCGCTTGATCGGGATGGCGCGCAGATGGTCGTAGCCGGCGGGAAACGGCGTGAACTCGCCGCCGGGCTCGTCCGGCGCCACCCAGACGGCTTAATTGCCTTGCCAGCGCCCGGCCAGCACGTCGTCGGCAAAGCGCATGAGCATATCGGCCGTCAGCGCGCCTTTCTCGAGCGTAAAGGCGTGATAGCCGCTGGGAATGATAACCAATGAGCTGTTGGGGATTTCAACGCGCAAAGTGTCATGCAAATGCCGCGGCGTCAGGAAATCGAATTCGCCGTTGAGGATCATGGTCGGGACCGCGATGGAGGAAAGGCGCGGCGTGAGCGGTTGGAAGTCGAGAAACGATTCCATCAGGTTCTGGAGCGCGTAGATGTCATTGACCAGCCAGCCTTGGCGCTTGACGCCGTCGAGCTTGTCCAGGAGCGGCTTCAGCCATTGGTCCGAAAGGTTCATCGGCAGCAGGAGGTCCTGGAGGTAACTTGTGCCGCCCAGGATCAGCCCGGTACGCAGGGCATTACCGAGCAGCAAAAGTTGGGGCGACAGCTCCGCGAAGCAGCTCATCGGTACGAGCCCGGACAGCCGCTCCCCATGCTCGATCGCATAGCGCAGCGCGATCAGGCCGCCAAAGCTGATCCCGCTCAGAAAAATCCGGCCGTCGCCAAGCTCGCTGATCAGGAGCCGCAGCGCGGCGACCTGATCGTCCTGGCTGATGAAGAGCGTAGGCTTGTCGGACGCGCCCTGGCCGAGCAGATCGAAGGTTGCAACGCGAAAGCCGCGCGTCAACAAAGCTTCGCGATAGGCGTCCCACAGCCCGGAATATTGCGTCAGCCCGTTCACCAGGACATAGGCGGGCGCGCCCGCCGGCCCGTCGAGCTCATAGCGAATCCGATACGAGCCGTGGCTGAGGAAGGGCATCGCAAGATACTGCCGGGCGCTCTGATGGCGGCGATCCTCGACAGCCCGCCAGCGCTACGGGGCCTCCCCGAGCTTCACCCATTTCAACGTCGATGTGTCGCAGACCCAGGAATTGCCGGAAGGCTTCCAGCTTTACGGCAAGGTGCAGGGACAGGTCGCCGACGGGCCGCTGGTCTCGAGCGAGCAGTTCAGCGTCGGTGGCCTCGACACGGTGCGCGGCTATCTCGAGTCCGAGACGCTCGGCGACAACGGCGTTGTCGGCAATCTCGAGCTGCGCAGTCCCAATGTGGGAGAGATGCTGCAAAGGCAGATGAAGGACGAGACTGGGCAAGGGAAGGCGCGCTTCACGACCTTCAACGAATGGCGGGCGTTTGCGTTCGCGGACGCCGGCATGGCGACCATGCTGAATGTACTTCCCGAGCAGCAGTCGCAATTCAATCTGTGGAGCTACGGCGTCGGCAGCCGTTTCAAGATGTTCGCCTACCTGAACGGTACGCTGATCTATTCGGTGCCGATGGTCAGTCAGACCTACACGAGCGCGAGGGTCCGCGCGTGAATTTCCGAATCTGGGGTGAATTCTGATGACTGCAGGATGGGATCACATGGCTCGCGCGTGCCGGTCGGCGCTTCAGCGAGCGGCTAAACGGGCTCTGACAGGACTGGTGCCCGCCTTGGTCGCGGCATTGATGTTGTGTCCGTCGCCGGCCAAGGCGTGGTGGAACGATGACTGGCAGCTGCGCAAGAAGATCACGATTGACGCCAGCGCATCGGGCGCCGGCATTACCGATCCGATCGGGGCCGCGCCGGTCCTGGTCCGGCTGCATGTCGGAAACTTCCGTTTCGCTTCCGCCAAGGATGATGGCAGCGATCTGCGGTTCGTGGCCGCCGACGACAAGACGCCGCTGAAGCACCACATCGAGAAATACGATTCGCTGCTCGGCGAGGCGCTGCTCTGGGTGGCCGTGCCCAACCTTCAGCCCGGCGCCAAGACCGACATCTGGCTCTATTCCGGCAACAAGAAGGCGGTCGCGACCAGCGATCCGAAGGGGACTTACGATCCGGATACGCTGCTGGTCTATCACTTCAACGAGCGGGGCACGCCGGCGCTGGATGCGTCGGTCTGGGCCAACAACGCACAAAGCGTCGGCCAGCCCGCGGATGGTTCGCTGATCGGCACCGGCTTGCGCCTCGACGGTCGTGGCGCGCTGACGCTGCCGGCCGCACAGTCGCTCGCGTTGAGCGATAACGCGGCGTTCACTTGGTCGGCCTGGATCAAGCCGGGAGCGATGCAGGCGAACGCAGCGTTGTACAGCCGCCGCGACGGCGCCAACGGTCTTGTCATCGGTCTGGATAGCGGCGTGCCCTTCGTCGAGGTGACGAACGCGGGATCTGCGCAACGCAGCGGCAGCGCTGCGCCGCTGGCGCCGAATGGCTGGCATCACGTCGCCGTCGTCGCGAATGGCGGCCAGGCCGTGCGATATCTTGATGGTGCACCTTATGCGTCGCTCGCGGCAACGCTGCCCGCGCTCAGCACGAATGCCACGGTCGGAGGCGACGCGGCGCCTGCGTCGTCCATGGCCGTACCCGCGGCGGCGCAGCCATCGTCTGCAGCGGACGGTGCGGCAGCTCCGGATGCGTCAGCCCCGGCACCGGAGACCGCACCTGCTGTCGCCGCGGCGATGGCCGGCTTCGTCGGCGACATCGACGAACTCCAGTTCGCAAAGATTGCGCGGTCGCCGGGCTTTATCAAGTTCGTCGCCATCGGACAGGGACCGAACCAGGCCAAGCTCGTGACCTTCAGCGTCGACGAGGAGACCGCGAGCTGGCTGTCGGGCTACTTTGCGGTGATCCTGAAATCGGTAACGCTCGACGGCTGGATCGTGATCGGCATCCTGATGATCCTGGCGGTCGTCAGCTGGGTCGTGATGTACGACAGGGCCTCGTATCTGAACGGGCAGACCAAGGCCAATGCGCGTTTCATGAAGAGCTTCCGCGAGCTCGCGGCCGATCTCACCATGCTTGATCAGGGCGATGCCGGCGATGTCTCGACCTTGGGCGGCCGGATCGGCGAGGCCGATACCAGGATGATGCAGGCGTCGTCACTCTATCGCATCTATCATATCGGGGCGTCGGAAATCCGCCATCGCTTTGCCGGCAAGGGCGAGCGTGTCCCGGTGCTCTCGGCTGCTTCGATTGCCGCCATCCGCGCCGCGCTGGACGGCGGCTCCGTGAAGGAGACGCAACGGCTCAACCGGCTGATGGTGGTGCTGACCATCGCGATCTCGGGCGGACCCTTCCTCGGCCTGCTCGGCACGGTTGTTGGCGTCATGATCACCTTCGCCGCCATCGCGGCCAGCGGAGACGTCAACGTCAACGCGATCGCCCCCGGCATCGCCGCCGCACTGGTTGCGACGGTTGCCGGCCTTGGCGTGGCGATCCCCGCGCTGTTCGGCTACAACTACCTGATCTCCCGCATCAAGGACCTGACCACCGACATTCAGGTCTTCGTCGACGAGTTCGTGACGAAGATGGCGGAGTTCTACTCCGCCGACCAGATCGAACGCAGCATCGCCGCGGAGTAACGACGATGCAGGTCCAGAACGACTCCAAGCCGTACGACGATATCAACATTACTCCGATGCTGGATCTCGCCTACGTGCTGCTGGTGATCTTCATCATCATGACGACGGCGACGGTGCAGGGCCAGAAGGTCAATCTGCCGAAAGCGTCTGCTGCGCCGAGCCTTGCCACCCAGACCACCAAGGCGATCACGGTCGCCAATGACGGCAAGATCTTCCTCGATACGATCCCGGTGACGCTGCCGGAACTCGAGCAGCGCCTGGTGCAGCAGAAGGCGCTGACGCCGGAATTCCCGGTGGTGCTGCGCGGCGACGCCCAAGCCCAGTACCAGAGCGTGATGGACGTGCTCGACCTGCTCGGCCGTGTCGGGCTGACGCAGGTCGGGCTGGCGACCAAGCCGCTTGTGAAATGACGGAACGAATGGGCACCTCCATGGATATGCGCGCCGATCCGCGAAAGGGCGCCATGGCCCTGTGGTCGTGGCTTCGTGGTAGACTGTCCTGCGCGGATCGGACCGCCATTCACGTGTCGTCGACGATCGTGAACGCGCGTTCGCTCGAGCCGCATGCATCGACTGCCGGAATGCGACATGTCGAGCAAGTCGGCATCGCACGGACTGCGTCGGACACCGGCGTGGTGCTTCGTTTCCCGATCCGTGGTGAAGCCCTGCTGGTCAAGCTTGCGGATCTGCTGCGCAAGCAAGTCGCGGGCTGCGCGCCCGAACGCGACCCGTTGCTGCTGACAATGTCGCGCTGCCCCGGCTCGCGTCTGTCGATCGATCGCATTGCCTACATCGACTTCCTTGCCGATCGGTCCACCTACCACCTCGTCATCGAGGCGGCTCCCGATGCCAGGATCACGCTGGATACGACCGACTTCGACACGGTCGTGAATTTCGTCGTGCAGTACGTCACCGGCAGGAATGCCGAACCGGTCGCGCTCGAGGCGGTGTCATGAACGCGCCGAAAGAACAGGGCGGCCCGCGACCGCCATCCTTGCCAGGAGCAAAGCCATTGCTGCGTTACGGCGCCGCGCAGGCCATCGTGGGCCTCCTTGGGATCGCGGTATTCTTGCTCGTCGGTCATGACGACATGCCGCCACCACGTCAGGTGCGCGAGTTGACGGTCGTCAACATCACGCCGCCGCCGCCTCCGCCACCGCCTCCACCGCCGCCCGAGCAGAAGATGGTGGAGCAGCCGAAGATGGCGGAGCCAGAATTCAAGGAAGACAAGCCCGTCGAGAAGCCAAAGGACGAACCGATCAAGGACGCCAAGAACGAAGAGCCGCCGGGGCCGCTGGCGCTCGACGCCAAGGCTGCAGGACCCGGCGACCTGTTCAATCTCGGCAGCAAGGTGGGTGGCAATCCCTATGGCGGCGGAGGAGGGGGCGGCAGTCGATGTGGCTGGTATGCCTCCATCGTGCAGTCGCAGATCGAAGCGGCGCTGCGGGCCAACGGCAAGACGCGCAATGCGACGATGCAGCTGCAAATCCGGCTGTGGGCCGATGCGACCGGCCGCGTCAGTCGCATTCAGCTCGTCTCGTCGACCGGCGACGCCGAGCTCGACGCCGCTATCCGCAACGATGTGCTTGGCAGTCTCGTGTTGCGGGAGCCGCCGCCCAGGGACATGCCAATGCCGATGGTGACGCGCGTCACGGCGCGCCGGCCAAGCTGACGCGCCGCAATCAATTTGTTTGAGTCGAGTGACTAGCAGAGGACTGGGGACTTATGTTTAGGAAGAAACGCGACGTACGCCGACTGACTTCGTCGACCGCCGTATCGCTGTGCGCGCTTGCCGTCGCCGTTCCAGCTCTTGGCCAGACCGCGTCGGATCCGAGCTCGACGACGGCAAAGAAGCCCGAGGCGAAGCGCCCGACCGTGTCCGATGCAAAGCCCCTGTCGTCGAACACGACGATCAATCTCGTCAACTTGCTGGTGAAGCAAGGTGTGATCAAGGAGGAGCAGGCTCAGGCGCTGATCAAGCAGGCCGACGACGAAGCCTATGTGTCGCGCCAGGCGACGAAGGACGCCGCCGCGAAGGCCGACGAGGCGGCAAAGGCCGCGAATGCAGCGGCCGCGGTAGCCTCCCCGCCCGGTACCAGGCACGTGACTTACGTGCCTGAGGTTGTCAAACGGCAGTTGCGCGAGGAGATCAAGAAGGAAGTCATGGCCAAGGCGCAGAAGGAGAACTGGGCTTCGCCTGGCGCCTATCCGGAGTGGGCGCAGCGCATCCGCTTCTCGGGCGATCTGCGCGCGCGCTATCAAGGTAGCTTCTTTCCGGAAGGCAACAATCAGCTCCACGCGTATAATTTCAACGCGATCAACACAGGTTCCCCGTACGATCTCAACAGCAACAGCTTCGCTCCGACCTACAACGCCACCCAGGACCGCCACCAGGCCCGGCTTCGCGCACGCCTCGGCATGGAGGCCGACATCTTCAATGGGTTCACCGCGGGCATGCGTATCGCGACCGGAGAGAACAGCGCGCCCGTCTCCACCAATCAATCGCTTGGCGCGAACGGCGGCAACTTCTCGAAATACGCGCTGTGGCTCGATCGGGGCTATCTCAAGCATCAATCCTGAGACGGCAATCTGGCGGTCTCCGTCGGTCGTTTCGACAATCCATTCTGGTCGCCGACTGATCTCGTCTGGCATAGGGATCTCGGCTTTGATGGTTTCGCAGTGCAAGGAAAGTATGAGATCGCCAAGGACATCACACCGTTCGCGGTAGCCGGTGCGTTCCCGATCTACAATACCGACTTCAACATCGGCACCAATTTCGACGCAAACACCGGTGGGGTCACGAAGTTCGCGAGCCACGACAAATGGCTGTTCGGCGGTCAGGCAGGCTTGGCGGCGCGTCTCAGCTCCGAAACGTCGATGCGGGTCGCAGCCGCTTACTACGATTTTTCCAATGTCCAGGGACGCTTCTCCAGCCCCTGTCTGGTGCAGTCGGCGTCGGATGTGTGCGACACCGATCTGACCCGGCCGTCCTTCGCGCAGAAGGGCAACACCTATACGACGCTGCGCAACATCGTCTCCGATCCCGCGGTGCCGGTTCCGCCGCTCTATCAGTATTTTGGCCTGGTCGGGCAATACCGGCCGGTCGTCGGCAGCGTGCAATTCGACCTCGGCCATTTCCACCCGGTGCATATCGTGCTCGACGGCGAGTACGTCTGGAACAGCGCGTTCGACCGCAATCTGATGAATCGATATGCCGTCAACAATCGCGGGCCCGACGTCGCGGCGGGTGTGCCCGGAGCCTTCAACGGCGGCAATCGGGATGGCTCGGTCGCGTCACCGTCGGCAATAGGGAGATCAAGCGTCTCTGGGACTGAAACGTGCATGCGGGCTATAAATATCTGCAATCCGACGCTACCATCGACGCGTTTGTCGACTCCGACTTTGGCCTCGGCGGCACCAATCTCAAGGGTTACTTCGTCGGCGGCAATGTCGGACTCAGCGATGACGTGTGGGCCAGTGTGCGCTGGCTGAGCGCGAACAACATCGCGGGCGTGCCTTACGCCGTCGATGTCCTGCAAGTTGATCTGAACGCGAGGTTCTGATCATGCACCTCCGGTTCCAGGTCTCGTCGTGGTCGTAGCCGCGGCGGCGATGTTCTGTGGCGAGGTTCGCGCCGAAAGCGAAACCGATCGTTTGCGGGAGGCGCTGCGCAGCGCCATCGCACAGGCGCGGCAGATGGAAGATCAGCGGACGGCGCTGCAGGCGAAGATCGCGGACGCCGACCGCGAGAAGGCGGCCCTGAAGGCGCAAGTCGATGCGGCCAAGGCGGAAGCCAAGCAGCTCCAGAAGCAGCATCGCGAGGCGGTCGACGAATTCAATCAGCGTCTGGAGGAGCGCAACCAGACGCTGGAGAAGTGGAAAGTCGCTTATGAGGAAGCTGCCACCGTCGCCCGCACCAAGGACGCCGAGCGTGCCAAGTTCGAGAGCGAGGCGGCAGCGTTCAAGGCCAGCACCAAGAGCTGCCAGGCCAAGAACGTGCAACTCGTCAATGTCGGCCGCGACATTCTCAATCGATATCGCAGCCTGACTCTGGGCGATGCCGCAGTCGCAAGCGAGCCGTTGACGGGTCTGGGCCGCGTCGGCGCGCAGAATTTCGTCCAGGAAGGTATCGACAAGCTGCTTGACCAGAAGGCAACACCATGAAGTGTCCCAGCGCTATCAGATCGTCTCGATCGCCATTCGTTGCCGCAGCTGCCGTGGCGATACTGAGCCTGTCGGTGGGGACGGCATCTGCCCAGACCGCGCCGGCGCCTCAACGCCCGGCTCAGCCTGTGGTGAGACCGAAGCCGGCGGCTCCGGCCGCGGCAACGCCAACGCCGGCTGCCGCGGCGCCAGCAACCCAGGGGCTTGCTTCTACCAGGACGACCGGCAGCGATGATGTCATCGCACGGGTCGGCGAGGCCAATATTTCGGCGGAGGAGCTCCGCGCTTATGTCGGCGCGCTGGGTGCGCGCGAACAGGCGGCGCTCGCGAAAGATCCGGCGCTGCTCAGCCAGGCGGTTCGCATGCTGCTCGCCAACCGGTTGGTCTTGCAGGAGGTCATCGCCAAGAAGTGGGATCAGCAGCCAAACGTGGCGGCACAGCTCGACCGCGTGCGCGAGAATGCCTTGGTCGAGATCTACCTGCAATCGGTCTCGACGCCTCCGGAGAGTTTCCCGAGCGAGGACGAGCTTCAGAAGGTCTACGACGTCAACCGCAGCGCCTTGCTGGTGCCTCGGCAGTTCCATCTCGCGCAGGTTTTTGTCGCGGCGAAGGACGGTGATAAGGCGGCTGAGGACAAGGCGAAGAAAGCGATCCAGGCAATCCAGGCGAAGCTGAAAGCGCCTGGTGCCGATTTCGGCGCGATTGCGCAGGCCGAGAGCGATTCAAAGAGCAGCGGCGATCTGGGCTGGGTGGCGGAAAACCAGATCCGGCCGGAGATCAAGGCGCAGGTGCAGGGACTGGCCAAGAATGCCGTCTCCGAGGCCATCAGGCTCGACGACGGCTGGCACATCATCAAGTTGGTCGACACCAAGGCTGCCTACACCCGGACCCTGCCCGAAGTGCGCGACCGGCTCGTCCAGCAGATGCGCAGCGAGCGGGCTACCGCGCTGCGGCGGGCCTATCTCGCGGAATTGCTCAAGCAGAATCCGCCCATTCTCAACGAGCTCGCCCTTTCGAACCTACTCGACAATTCCCGGAAATGAGCCACAGCGGAGCCAGCGATGTCCAATATGGTTATCGTCAAGATCACCCTCGATGATCTGCGTGCAGCACTTCAACAGGTCGGCTACCGCGTGGAGGAAGTCACCGACCCTGTGATCAATCTGACGTATCTCCGCTCGGCAACGGGCGGTCTTACCTTCGACATTCGTCCAGGGAACCGGCTCGCGGATGCGGAAAGTTTCCTTGATGCGGCCTTTACCGCAGTGCTCCAAGTTCAGGGCGAGCTTCCGCTCGATCTGGTCAATCGCTGGAACGCGACGCGCCGGTTTGCACGCCTTCAACTCAGTCAGCAGTTCCTCGTGCTTTCACTGGATGTCTCGGTTGCGGGCGGCGTGACCGCGGACCATCTGCGCGCGCAGATCGACGTCTGGGATCGCCTGGTGCAGGAGCTGATCGTGTACCTGCGCGATGAACTTCGCGAGCTAGCCGCCAGGAAGGGGGCGGCCACACCGGTCGAGCGGGCCCCGGGATATGAGAGTGCCGATGCCAATGGCCCGGCGGCCGCTCTTCAGTAGCTCTTGCGATGTCCCTGAGGCGTTCAAAAAGAGTTCGCGAGCGAGTCCAACGAGACACGTTGACGATGGGCGATGCGCCGCCTCTGACATTTCTGCTCCGCGCCTGGATATCGTCGGACGGTCAGCTGCATCGCGTCGAGTTTGACGGCCTCGGTGACCCCAAAGCTTCCGGCGACCTTCGGACCTTGCTGACCGGAGGCAATGTTAGCGCGCCACCGCCGGAGATGCTGCAGCCGCTGCACTTACGGTTTTCGCTGCGGGCGCCGGATCGACTGCAGCACGGGAAATAGAAGATGGCGGTGCGCAACGGGAGGGTTCGTTCGGCGCGGTCAATGACGTCGCTCTCGTCGACCACCTTGGTCCCGGGATTGCTTCTGCTCGCCTTGCTGTTGCCGGCCGGCGCTCGCGCCGAGGCGACGTCGGCGCCGAAGACGATCGATGCTCGTCATGCTGCGGTCGAAGCGCCGCCACCACGCGTCCCCGATGCAGGTTCGCGCTATCGCTCGCTGATCGAAAAAGAGGCCGCGCAAGCCGGTCTCGCGCCGGAAGTTGCCGAGGCGGTGATGGCCGTGGAGAGCGGATATAATCCGGATGCCATCGGCGGGGTCGGCGAGATCGGCTTGATGCAAATCCTGCCCTCGACGGCACGCATGCTGGGCTTCATCGGCTCGCTGGCCGATCTGGCCGTGCCTGAAACCAATATTCACTACGGTGTCATGTATCTCGCCAAGGCCTGGCGCCTCGCTGGCGGCGACCTGTGTACCGCCGCGATGAAATACCGCGCCGGCCACGGTGAAACGCGCTTCTCGTTTCTTTCGGTGAACTACTGCATAGCGGTGCGCTCCAAGCTCGCCGCTCGCGGTTTTCGCGTGACCGGCAGCGTACCCGGGCCAACTTTTGGCGATCCGGCTCTCCCGGGCCGCGGCTGTGGCCGGAAGTGCCTGGGCATTTCGCGAACGGGTAGCGTGAATATTGCTGCCCTCAACACCCAGCTCAGTGCGCTCGTCGCGCAGGCGCGGCAGGGCGATAGGAGCCGTGCGCACGAGGCAGGTTGTTCAGGTTAAGCTTGCTCGCGCCTACTTGTGGGAAGAGAGGAGATCACGATGCGGCTGATGGCGTCTTCATTCGTTCTGACAGCCTGCCTCGTGTCACCAGCGGTGGCCGAGGAGCGGCCCAACATTCTTCCGCAAATCGTGGTCGGAAGCAGCGCGCCGAAAAGCGCTGCCGATGGCCGCATGCCCGCTTCGTCGAATGGTAGCCGTGCGACGACCTCGCCAGACAGATGCGTAGAGGTGGAAATCGGATCCAGCCGATCGATGGACTGCCTCAACCAGAAACTCAGGAGGGAGGTTGATCGGGTCAATCCGAGCATCAACCTGCCGCCCATCGATGCGAGATCACCGGACGCCAAGGTCGGAGTCGTCAATATCCCCGGCGTTCAGCAGCAATATGGCCGGAACTTTGGTGTTTCCGTCGCGTGACCGCCGCCGCCAGTGTTCTCCGCACCGATCGGGCATCGATGAATGGTCCAACGCCTGTGAGCGATCAGCACGTGTGGCGTAACCAGCAAGATGCAGGTTCTCTATGAGAGTTCAATGGCGGCAGGAATGACGCAGCCGTGCCGCGCGATCGTTCTGCAACGCGGTGATCATTTCAGTAAGAGTTGTGCGCTGACCTGGGTTGAGCAGCAATCGGGGGCGATTTCAATCGCCGGCTGTCGCTCGGCAAGATGACCAAACGGGCTTTCCGCATGGCCTGGAGGCCGAGCGGCCCGCCCAGGCAGATGCCGGGCAACTTTCCGCGCTTAATAAGCGTTTAACGCTTTTGCGCAACAGATAGATTACCAGCGCGGAATTAGTCCTAGTTACGAGTGCGAGCCGAGCTCCCGGGGAGGGGAATCGGATGGGACTGCTTTTTGTTGGAGTGCTGGCAGGAATTCTGGTCGGCTTTGGCTGGTTCGCGCCGTCCCGAGGCTATTTCCTTGGGTGTGCGGCGCGACCCTGTTTCGACAGGGTTGCAGTCGCCCGACCCGCAGAGCCAACGCCGGCGGCATTGGCGCCAACTCCTGCGATTGTCAAATCGAATTCTGCAACCTCGGCAAAGTCCGGCAAGAGGCCATCCCCGAAGAGACGCGGATCGGCCGATCTCGCCAAGGCGGCCGCCCCGCGCACGAGGATCAGCGTCCCGGCGCCCGAACGCTCGGCGGAAAGATCAGACACTGTCCTGGACAGGGCAAAGGTCACGATCGCATCGAAGATGGACGATCCAGGATCGGCCGAGTTCAGCGACATGAAGCGCGCAATGCGATTGGACATGTTTGGGCGCGCTGTGGATACGATTTGCGGTCGTGTGAAAGGAAGAAATGCGTCAGGTGGCGAGACTGGAGAGAGACCGTTTCTGTATCTCGTGAAGGAGGATGAAGCATATGTCGTCGACGGCAAGTCGGGGTCGGCGGCGTCAACCGCGTATCGAAATATTTGCAATTAAGGGGATGCGTCGACCGCGCCACGGCGCGGCACGCGCCCAAATGAATTTGAGCGGAAAGAATTTCCACCCAGGCGTCAGGCTATCCCGCAGTGGATACGATCCTAATGCTGGCACTGCGCGTGACGATGCATTCAGGATGAATGCCGCAGCGGGAATACGCAGCACGGATCGATGGACCGTCGCAGAGATTCTTTTCATTCCGAGGAAATCATGGATGACCTAACCAACTTCTCAAAACGGCTCAATGGATCGCTTCACTTGCCGGTTCTGGTGATCATCGAGCCGCATCTATTACCTCGCACATGCATTCTGAACGTCTTCAGGCGGGAATTGGCCGAATTCGAGATCCTTGACATGGCAACGGTCCAAAGCCTGGACAGCGCGTCAGCTCGCGATGTTCGTCTGGTGTTGCTGAGTATCGCGGACAAGCCCATCGGCGATCCCTCGGTTGAGGACGATCTCGCCCTCGTCGCGGAGTGCTGTCCCAACGCGGCCGTTGCAATCCTGTCAAACCATGACGACGAGCCGACCGCGCAGGCCGCGATGCAGCGGGGTGTGCGCGGTTTTTTCCCCACCTCGCTGCCAATAGAGGTCGTCATCGCCGGCCTGCGCCTTGTTCTTGTCGGAGGCTGCTACAGGCCGTTGCCCGTCGCTGGAATAAACAGGATACCGGGTTTCGAGCCGCCGGATGCGCGTCGGCATGCGTCCGCATATCTGACGAACGAAGCAGCCAGGGCGGCTATCGACAGGAGCTTGACCGATTTCACGCCTCGAGAGCAGCAGGTTCTGGCGGAATTGGAGCTCGGCCTGCCCAACAAGCTGATCGCCGCCAAAATGAACCTCTCGGAAAGCACCGTTAAAATGCACATTCAGCATATCATGAGGAAATGCGCCGCTCACAATCGCACGGAAGCGGTCCTCCGCTGGCGCGGCCGGTTGCCCGCGCAGAGTCGCGATCACGAGCCGGGCGCAGCCTCAACGCCGGAGACCTAGTCACGCGGAGCTAGATCAATCTTCTCTGAATGCACCGCGGAAGCTGTCGAGCAGGGGGCTCAGCGCGTAAAGTGCAACGGTGCCGCGCCCCGTGGTGATGAACACTTGAACGGGCATACCGGGAACGATCTGGATGCCGTTTGCAGCCATCTGTGCGTCGTCGATCCGAATCCTGGTCGCGTAGTATGGCTGGTCGGTACGCTTGTCGAGAAGTCGGTCTGCGGATACGTGCACGACGGTTCCCTTCAGACGCGGTACGCGACGCTGATTATACGGTACGAGATGCACTTCGGCATTTAGACCGGGATGAACCACGTCAATATCCTCGGGCCTCAGGCGAGCGGTCACGATGAAGCGGTCTTGCCGCGGCACGAGGTCCATGAGCGGAGCGCCAGCCCCGATGACGCCGCCGGTCGTATGCATCCGCAGGTCAGTTACCACGCCGTCCTCTGGCGCCTTGACCTCCGTTCGGGATAGTTGATCCCTGGCCGAAAGCAACCGTTCGCGGAGTTGGAACATCTGGTTCTGTGCTTCGCGAAGTGACTGTGCGATCTCGTTCTGCCTGTCGCTCTCGAGCTTGAGCAATGTGGCCTGCTGCTCGCTGATGACCTGCCCGGCGCGGGAAATTTGCGCCGCGATCTCGCCGCGGCGACCTTCGACGTCGGCCAATTCACGCTGGAGGTTCAGAAGCCGTGGTCGCCGTTCGAGGCCCTTGTTGACGAGGGTCGTGACCATATCGAGTTCTTCCCGGACGATGTCGCTTCGCTGCCCGGCGGCGCTCTCCTGAGCCTTGAGACCTTCGATCTCCTTCTCGACCTGATGCCTCCGTTCGCGAATGACCGCGAGCTGCGACTCGTGAACCTGCTGGCGTGCCCGGAAAATGAACTGCTGCACCGAGACCGCAGCAGCCGCCACCCCATTCTGTTGGCTGTCCTGCTCCAGCGTGCTCGGGACTGCGATCGTTTCAAGTCTCTGCTGCTCGGCCTGAAGCCGCGCGGCACGAGCAATTGCATCCCACAACTGGCCCTGAAGACTTTGCACCTCCGAATCGGCGCGGGTGTCGTCCAACGTGATCAGCGTTTGTCCGCTTCGCACGACATCGCCGTCCGAAACCAGGATTTTCCTGACGATGCCGCCTTCCAGATGCTGAATTGTCTTGCGGTTCGTTTCCGATTCCACAACACCGGACGCGATTGCGGCGCTCTCGAGAGGCGCGAAGCTCGCCCATGTGCCAAGCCCCAGCATGAAGCCGAGCACCAGCAGATTGCCCGCGAGGGTGATCCCGCGAAGCCTGGCGCGCGGAGAGACTGGCGTGGGGTCCGAGCACCATGGAAATTCGAGAGGCTCGAAATCGTCGATTGCGGTGACAACGTCTCCAAGTCGCCCGGCGAGCGGGGGGCGCACGGGTGTTCGCGTGATCTGGTCCCAGATCATGGGAAGTCGCGAGACCGCGGGAAGCTTCCAGCTTGTGGGAAAATGCCATATCATGGCGCAACTTGCGACGTGACCTGGGGGCGAGCCAGGTGCCGTTCGAAAATTTCCTCGCTCTCGCCGAACGCGACGACCGCACCGTCTTCCATGATGGCGATCTTGTCCGTGGCTGCGAGGAGACCCATCCGGTGAGTGACGACGACCAGGACGACATTTGCGCGCTTCATGCGCTCGATGGCATCCAGGAGCATTCGCTCGCCCCCGTAGTCGAGGCTGGCGTTCGGCTCGTCTAGAACAACGAGACGCGGACTGCCGAAAAAGGCCCGGGCCAAGCCGAGGCGCTGCCGATATCCGCGCGAAAATGATTTTTCACCGTGAACCACAGTGTCGTACCCGAGCGGCAGGCCCATGATGGCCTCATGGATTCCGACGAGCTTGGCCGCATCGACGACCTTCCGCCGATCTGCATCATCAAGCCGTGCGATGATGTCGTTTATGGTGTCGCCGAGTAGATTGATGTCCTGGGGGAGATATCCGAGACGGTGGCCGCTTCGTTGCTCGCGAAGCTGCGAGACGTCAGTATTGTCGAGGCGGACACCGCCATGCGTTGGCATCGACAACCCGGCGATCACTTGGCCAAGCAAGGACTTGCCAGACCCGGACGGACCGATGACGCCAAGACATTCTCCGGGCGCGAGGCTGAACGAGACATCTTTCAGCAGAAAATGGTTGGCTCCCGGTAGCTTTACGCCAACATTGTCAACGACGAGACCACTCCGCGCTTGTCGTAGCGAGATCTCTGTATCCTGCTGCTCGGTGGCGGGGAATGCGGCGAGAAGGGCGCCGAGCCGCTTACAGGCACTCACGGCCGTCACGAGTGATTTCCAGCCTGCGATGGCACTCTCGACTGGCGCGAGCGCCCGGCTGAACATCAGCGTAGAGGCAAAGATGATCGCCGGACTTTTCCCGTGATCAAGGACGAGCCACGCGGCTGCTCCCATGATCAGTACCTGCGACAGCGCGCGGGCCGGTTTGGTGGCCAGCATGACGATCTCGCCTCGCCGGAGTGCCTGATCGTGCTCTCTGCGGGCGTCCTGCGCGTCGTGGTAGATCGTTCGCGCTGAGCTATCGAACATTCCCATGGCGCGGATCATGTGGATGTTGCTGGCCGCAGCCTGAAGGCGGCCGTAGCTTCTGGACAGCGCGGCGTTGGATTTGAGCAGAACGTCCTCGGTCACCAGATCTCCGGCAACCGTGAGAGCGAACAGGAAGGCCACGCAGCAGGCGCCCACCACGCCAAGCAGGGGATGGATCAGAAAGAGGACCAGGAGGAACAGGGGCGCCCAGAGCGCGTCGAACAGCATCGGACATGCGCCTGACTCCACGAACTGGCGCAGGACCGTGAGATCTCGATATGCGTCCGACGCCCGAGTCCAATCGCTGCGAAGCGCGAATTCGAGGCTGGCCGAAAGCACGCAAGGGCGAAGCCGACCGTCGAGCCAGGAGCCAAGGCGGCCCAGGACGGCACGCCGCAATGCATCGAACACACCTCCGACCACGACCGTGATCGCGACAATGAGCGTGAGCAGAAGCAGTGTGTCGCCACTCCGGCTTGACAAAACCCTGTCGTAGATCTGAAGAAGGTAGATGGCGGGCGCAAACAGAAGCAAATTGTAGCTGCAACTGTATGCGAATACGAGACCAACCGGTCCCGCACAGGACCAGAGGGCCGCGTGCAGCGGCGTCCGGATTGGCGGCAGGATGGGCAATCGAGTGGGCGGCACCAGCATGATCGTCACCGCCTGAAATCGAGGTCCGGCGCACTTGCCCGACGGCCAATGCAATCTGGCAACGGCATGACGGGGGCATTGACGTGAAATCCAGGACCGGCGGCAGCGGCCGCCGGTCCCGCCAGTCGGACGAGCCGCTGGTCAGAGCGTATCGAGATGGAAGCTCACTCCTCCACCCCACGCGAAGTTGCCGTCTCCGCCATCGCCGCCGATGCCAGCCACGACTTCCTGGTGCTGGTCCACCACGAGCTTGTTAATCTGGGTGGCATCCGTATTGGCGTATACCTTGGAGGTATCGTGGCCGCTATAGGACTTCTGGCTTCCGTTCGACTCGGCGTCTCCGCCATGGGCCTTGGAAAACCATGAGGCCTTGGTGTTTGCGCCCCCGGCGTCCCAATCCGCCGTCTGTTTGACGTGATCGCCGGTGTTCACATGCACATCGGCACCCTCGGCTTTGTTGGTTGGATCGAAGTTGAGAGTCGGCTTGCTGATGATGGCTCCCTTGAAAGTACCGTCGCCGCCATTTCCGGCACTTTGACCACCGGTGTTGATCGATTTGAAGTCGATCGTATCCGTGATGTTGATTGCCTTTGGCATCATTTGAGGCCTCCGTCGTTCTGTTGGCTGTCGTGCAACATCCATCCCGATCAGGCGGACGCGCGCGGCAAGTCTGATCCGCCCGTGCGCGAGGGCGATAGATGTCAAAACGGACACCATCCGGCTTGGTGGGCCTACGTACGAAAGTACGCCATTCGTCAGGAGAGGGCGCCTCTGCGCGCGGCATTGGATGCGAGGAGTGGCGGCTGCACGTGCCGCCATGCGATCGATCATGCGAGCGGTACGAAGTGTCGCTATGCCACCAGGTGAAGATCTGACAAGAGATGTGCGGCATCGTCAGCTAGCGCAAGATTGCCGTAGCCGCCGTCCCCGCCAACTCCGGCGATCTGAACCGCACTCTGGTCGATGTGCACGTTGTTGACCTGATCGGCCACGGCCGTCGAATGTGGACCTGCGATGGCTATGTTAATGGGCGCATAGATCGCGACGCTGACATCGATCAGACTGCCGGCAAAATAGCCGTGGCCGCCATTGCCTGCGCTGTTCGAGCCAGTCGCGATCGTGTCGGAGCCGCCCCACAGATTATGGGAGAGAAGGTTTGCGTGGCCGCCCGCTGCGGCGTTGTCGTTGCCGCCGTGTCCGCCAATGCCGGCGATCTGAACCGCGGATTGATCCACAGAAACATCATTTGTCTGGACCGCGTAAGCGCTGGAGCCATAGCCAGCGATCGCGATGTTGATCGGGTTGTACAGCACGAACGAGGTATGGACGAGTTCCCCGTAAAACGCGCCTTCCCCGCCATTGCCGGCCTGGCTCCCGCCGGTTTGAATGTCCCAGGCGCTCACTGCGTTGCTTGATCCCCAGCTAGGGTCGAGCGTGAGGATGCTACCGCCGGCGGCCACATTGCCATGTCCGCCATTTCCGCCGACGCCCGCGATCTGCGTGACCGACTGATCGATGTCGACCGTGTTCGATTGACTTGCATGAGCAGAGCCGCCCGAGCTCGCCAACGCAATGTTGATCGGATGATAGATCACCACAGGAGCGTCCACCAACGCACCGGAGAAATAGCCGCTGCCGCCGTTACCGGCACTGTTGTCGCCGCTGGCGATCACATTCGTCCCAGAGGAAGTACTGACGCTCCCTCCCGATGCAATGTTTTCACTGCCGCCATTTCCGCCGACGCCGGCGATCTGAAGGGCGGATTGATCGACGTTCAAATTGTTAGACTGGTTGGCCAGGGCGACCGAGCCGTATCCTGAACTCACCGAGATGTTGATCGGCTCATAGATCAGCAAAGACGCGTGAACGATGCCGCCGTAGAAGTAGCCGTCTCCGCCGTTCCCAGCCGTGTTCGTTCCGCTCTCGACCGTGGCGGCGCCCATCCCGAAATGGTCTGCGCCGGAAGCCGACTCGGTGGCCCAAGGATTCTGGCCCGCCGCAGTGTGGTGGCCGACGTGACCCACCGATGTAGTGAGATGTTCGAATTGAATTGGGCCAGAGTCATGGGGCAGGGCATGAGCGCTCGCGGGATGCGCTCCATGGCCCGCAAGCGGGCTTGGACCATGGACTTTGACGCCACTGTCGATCAGGTGCGGGGCACGCGGTGCCGGACCGGAGCCGTCGTCACCATCGTAGCCATGGTGGCGATGGAAGGCGTGATGCAGTCGGATTCCATCCGACAGTCGTGAAAAATCCATTGTAACCTCCCTCATTGCAATCGCTCCGCGCAATCGGAGGGGTTCTGCACTCCGAACGGAATGTCATCCTGGTAAGATCGAAAGCCCAGTCGTCAGTTCGGATATAGCGCTTCGGGTGGCAGCCGTTACATCGGCTACATCCGTTCGAGTGCGGCTACAGCCTTTGTAACTTTTGGACGGGCCAATGCCGGAACGTAAGACGTGGGGAAGGGCCGCTCTGCGTTGTTCGGCAGCATGAGCGCAGTTTCGACCAGACGCGCGATGTATTGCTGCATTGCTCCCTGTATGGATATCCGGAGGCGCCGTATTGGATACGAAACCTTTGGAACCCTTCATCAAGGTCGTGGCTCTCGGTCGCATGACGAGCGCGGCGAAGGTGCTGCGAAGGTGCTGAATGTCGCGCAGCCGGCCCTGAGCCAGCACATTGCGAGCCTGGAGACCGATTTCAAGTGCAAGCTGCTCGACCGCAGCGCCAGCGGGTCAAGCCCACCGAGGCCGGACGAATTCTCTATCGCTATGCCAAGTCGAAGGCGGTTGGTTATGGAGGGGTGACGGAGATCGCAGCCGCAAGGAGGTTATCATGGTGCACGTGATCAGGACATTCGTTCGGCCCGCTGCCGAGCTTGTCGAGCGCATCAGGCAGTTTCCTCGTCCACTCTGCACGAAGCGCAGGGGCGATCGGGCGCGCTGACCTCCCGCATCAAGCCGATCTATTCCGGGATGCGCGCTTGCGGGCCGGCGCTTACGGTGAGCTGCCATCCGGGCGACAACATGATGCTGATCACGGCGCGTTCGCGACGGTCTTGCGCTGCGCGACACTGGCTTCAACGCCTTCTCTTACGGCCTGTGCATGAAGGGTACGCCAAGGAGACGCTCGGCTACATCAATCAGCAGATCGTCATCGGCGCCATTGCCGTCCGTCCCGGCGACATCGTGAGCGCCGATAACGACGGTGTCGTCATCGTGCCCAAGGAGCGATCGCCGACGTCTGCGTCAAGTCGGGGGCTCGCGAGAAGGAAGCCGGCGTGATGGAGGCGCTCAAGGCCGGCGGGAACATCTCACGTGACACCGGCTGAACGTTCTGCGCCTGTTGCTTACGCGAGGTGCTGACGTGCAGCAACGCGGATTGAACGACTGGACACCGCTGCACTATGCCGTAGGCGCGGGATGATGGCGAGGTAGTCGAGCTTCTGCTGGCTCACGATGCGGATATCGATGCGCGAGCTCGAATTGATGATTGCACCACCCTAGTACAACCGGCGAAATCATGTGGCTGCAACGCAGCGATCAGGGCCTTCAGAGGGATCGCGCCTGAACCTGGTGGGCAGGTGTACCGCTTCGCGCCCCTGCACGGCGATCGTCCTTGCGAAATTGCTCCAGGCGTGCCGGCCTAGTGCTTTCCTCGCAGCGTCCCCTCGATTATGGGAGCCCCGACACATCGGCGTAGCACACAAATTAAATGCCGCCGCACGACAAGCGGCCTTTCTTCAATATTTCGATTATTATCCCTCGGACGGGCCCCGTATTATTCCGGAGAACGCTTCCGGCTCCCTACTAACACTCTGACCGGAAGCGAGGGGGTTAGCTATCATATTTGTATCACGGGAGTTTCTCTCCATCTTGGGCGCGATCCAACGACAGCTCGCTTGGGATAAATATTCAAATTGGTTAATTTAAGGACAAATATATTTTAAATGTTGACTGGGCTGGATATTTAATGGAGAGTTTATCGGTGGCGGCCGGGATTTAAAAGCCGCAGCCGCTGAAAGTTGCCGAGGTGTCTACAAATCCATGTTGAAAGAAGGGGTTTCTCCTATGTTGAAGTATTACGTCGAGACCAGGGAAGCGTTGAAGCGTCTGCGGACGGACCAGGATGGCGTGGTGTCGTTCGAGTACATCATCGTCGCGGTTTGTATCATCGGCGCAGTGTCGGCTGTGTTCGGTATTGGAGCTGGTGGTGCGATCGGGCAGTCGCTGACTGCCGGGATCGCCGCTATGACCGCCGCTTTCACCGCGGCAGTTTGATACGGCCATCGGACGCCAGAGGGGGGCATCGGGATGTGTCCCCCTCTTGAATGTACTCCTTCTATTTTTAGTGTGCCTTCCACCTCTTTGAGGCATGCATTTTCATGAGCTGGGTTTCTTACATAGCCACGATACTGGAAATCCTGTTGTTGCTGTATGTCGCAACGATTGATGTCGCGACGCGATTGATCCGCAATGAAATTTGTCTGGCGCTGGCGCTGCTCGGGATCGCTGGCCAACTTGCCAGCCCGATGCAACTGATCGAATCCCTGATTGCCACGACGATCCTGTTCTTGCTGCTGTTCACGATTTACCAGCGCGGAGGGATTGGCGGCGGCGACGTCAAGTTGCTGGCTGCTTTGTCGATTGGTCTGCCGCTGACAGGCGTGATTCAGTTGTTGACGATAACCTCGTTGGCCGGCGGCGTTCTTGCCCTGGTGCATCTGCTGATGCGCCTCCTGCCATATCCGAAGCTGGCGCCATTCGGATCGTCGCTCGCACGCCGCGTCTACGCGATCGAGCGGTGGCGCCACGTGCGACACGCTCCCTTACCTTACGGCGTAGCCATAGCATGCGGTGGCATCTGGGCCATCTTGAGCAAAGGAGTTTGACATGTCATCCGCGTTGCGCCTCTCGATCATCCTGGTGCTGTTGCTCGCAACCACTGCGTTCGGGTTGATTGCCTACAACATGAACCTGCCGAAACAGGTTCCGGTAGCGGTCACGGAGCAGGGGCCGGCGCCTCCTTCGACTGTCGGGTATTTTGTTGCGGCGCGTCCGCTGTCGAAAGGTACATTGGCTCGCGATGAAGATTTCGCAGTACGTTCGGTGCCGCCTGAACGTCTTCCGGCAGGGGCGATTCTTGAAACGCCCGATTCGAAGGTCGGACTTCCCGGCTCTCTGGTTCGCAAGTTCGTCGACGCTGGCAGTCCGATCACCTTGCAGGATGTATTGCGACCGCGAGATCGGGGTTTCCTGGCCAGCGTCTTGGCACCGGATAGCCGTGCAATCAGCATCAAGGTGGACGAGGAGTCTGGTGTCTCGGGGCTGATCAGGCCGGGTGATTATGTTGATGTCTTATTGACCCAGGTGTTCGAGAAGGCGGATCCCGCACGTCGGGCCCTGAGCGAAACCGTTCTGGGAAATGTTCGAGTCATTGCGATCGACCAGGAGATTGTGCAAGGCGGTCGAACCATAAGCTCGGTGGCCGGCAAGCAAGCGCAAACTGTGTCGTTGGAGCTTGCGCCAGACCAGGTCAAGAAGATCACAGTCGCAAAGCAGATCGGAACGCTCTCCCTGGCCGTACGGGCAGCAGTCGAGCAGTGGGATACGGCGGACACTGGCGCCATGTCCAGCTGCGATGTGTCGCCGGAAATTGCTCGCCAGAATGCAGTTGCCGGCCGGACTGCAGCGGTCGTCGTTCATGCTGGCGGTCAGGTCAAGCAGTACTCGGTCAGGAAGCAGGACTCAGGCGACGGGAATACTACGGTCAACTGCGATGGGTCGGAAGTTTCCCGCCGGGGTGGGACGATGGTGGTTCAGGCGGGCAAGTTGCTGGAGAAACGTTGATGAGCGTTAACATTGCAGTCGTCAGTTCGCCTGAAGAAGCTACATCTGTTGTCGCGCGCAACCGGATCGTCTGTTTTGTAAATGACGAGCTTAGTGCTGCGGCTCTGCGCAAGGGCCTCGAAGGCAGCAACATATCGATCAAGCGTGGCACGATCCGTAATGCCATACGGATGCTCGAAACCGACACCGAACTATTCGCGTTGGTGACGGACATCAGTGGAATCGATGATCCATTTGCCGAACTGGAAAGGCTGGCCGGCGTCTGCCCACCCGATGTCCGGGTGGCTCTGATCGGCGAGAGCAGGGAGATCACCTTCTACCGCGCGCTGATTGAGCTCGGCTTGACCGAGTACCTGCCGAGGCCGATCACGCGGGACATGGTGCTGGACCAGCTGCGCCCGAAGCTGCTTGGCGAGATGGCGCCGCGTCCGACCGACCGTGGCGGGCATGTGATCTCGATCTGTGGTGCGCAGGGCGGCGCCGGCGCAACGAGTATCGCCATCAATCTCGCACTGCAGCTGGCCGAAACCACCAAGGCGAAGGTCGCGCTGCTCGACCTGCATCTGCAAGGCGGCGAAACAGCAGTGATGTTGGGTGTTCAGCCCGGACCAGGGCTGCGCATCGCTTTGGAGAACCCGATGCGAGCGGACACATTGTTCCTCGAGCGCGCGGCAATTGAGGTCAACGAGCGGGTTTGCCTGATCTCCGCCGATGAGGAGCTGGATGCGCAGCTCGACATCACCGAGGCTGGCGTGAGACACGTGCTGGGTCTGCTCCGCCAACGGTTCAATTACATCGTTGTCGATGTGCCGGTGCCGTTTTCGCCATCCATCCACCCGGTGATTGCGCTTTCCCGTCACGTGCTGGTGCTGCTGGAAGCCGAGGTGACCGGACTTCGCAATGCCCATGCTGTACGCGCTGCCGTCACCAACATCGCCGGCAAAGATCGGGTCTTTACTTTGCTCAATCGTGCCGATCGCCCCGGCGGTCTACCCAGGGCCGCGGTTGTCAAGGCGTTGGGGGCAGAACCAGACATGGTGGTGCCCGATCTTGGGAAGGGGATGACTCAGGCGGTCAATCTCGGAATTCCAGCGCTGAATCACGTATCGGCACTGCGACGTCACCTCGCCCCGATCGTACGGGAGATCACGGGGCTCGGCGCCGAGCGGAAGGGATGGCTGAGGAGGCTGCTCGGATTATGAAGACCTTTGGTAGGCGCGACGACGACACGCCAGCTCGTTTACCGGCATTGACGCCACTGCCCGCGTCGGCGCCGAGCTTGCCTGCAACTGCGCCCAGGCACGAGCCTTCTCCTCAGCAGCCACTGATGTCGGCATCGCTCCGCGAACGGGTCATCGAGCAGATTGAGCCGTCGGTGGCCGCGACTGTTTCGCGCGATGTCCTTCGCCGGCAGATCGAGGAAATCATTCATGGAATCGCCAACGAGGAACGGCTCGAACTGTCAGGTCGCGAGCAGCTTCAGCTGGCTGACGAGATTGCGGACGACATGACCGGCTACGGGCCTCTGCGTCCGCTTCTGCTCGATCAATCGATCAACGATATCATGATCAACGGACCGAGTAACGTTTATGTCGAACGAGCCGGCAAGCTGGAACGGATCGCGGTGCGATTCCGCGACAATGATCACATTGCATCGGTGGCGCAGAAAATCGCCGCGCAAGTTGGGCGACGCGTCGACGAATCCAGTCCGATGGTGGATTGCCGCTTGCCCGACGGCAGCCGGGTCAACATTATTTTTCCGCCGCTGGCGATCCATAGCCCCTGCATTTCGATCCGAAAATTTCCGAGCCGCCGTTTGGACATCGCCGGGATGATCGAAAACGGCTCAATGACCGCAGCCATCGGACAATTGCTGGAGATTGCCGCCCGGTCTCGGCTCAATGTTCTGGTCTCCGGCGGCACCGGGTCCGGCAAGACGACGCTGCTCAACGCCATGAGCCAGTTCATCGATCACAGCGAACGCGTCGTCACCATCGAGGACGCGGCAGAGTTGCAGCTTCAGCAGCCGCACGTGATCAGCCTGGAGACCCGGCCTCCCAGCCTCGAAGGCACGGGGCAGGTGACCCAGCGCGATCTCTTGTGGAATGCGCTGCGCATGCGTCCTGACCGGATCGTCGTGGGTGAGGTGCGCGGCGCTGAGGCGTTTGACATGCTGCAAGCAATGAACACGGGCCATGACGGTTCGATCTCCACGGTGCATGCCAATAGCGCCCGCGATGCCCTGACCCGCATCGAGAACATGGTGCAGATGGGACAGGTGAATCTGCCGTCGCGGGCCATTCGAGCTCAGATCGTCGCAGCGCTGGATATCATCGTGCAGGTCGAACGCATGCGCGATGGACAGCGTCGCATTGTCCAGATCAGCGAGGTGATGGGCCTGGAAGGGGATGTGATCACCACCAATGACATCGCAGCCTTCGAGTACCAGGAGGAGGATGAGCATGGGCGGATATCGGGCACCTACAGGTCCACCCTTGCAGTCCCGAAATTCAAAAGCCGTCTTGTCTATTTCGGGCTTGATCGTGCTTGGGCCGAGGCGATGAGGCAAATATGATACCGGAGTCCGTGATCTTCGCTGTTCTGGTGCTCGCTATGTGCGCTGCAGCCAATTCGTTGTGGCTCGACGCCCGGGAGCGACGCATGCATCGTCGGCTGGCGGTAGCTCTGCCGGCCTCCCATCCGGCCAGCTTGCCATCCATTCGCCGGTCGGAGACCGGGTCGCGGTCTCTGCTTCTCCACCGCCTGGCCAACTACAGGCCCGAGATGGTTCACACCTGGCATCCGGCCTATGTGCTACTGGCCTCAGCCGTTACAGTAGCCGCAGTCTTCTATGCAAATCGCGTGCTGGGATTTCCCATTCTCTACGTGTCTGTCGCGGCTGCAATCGCCGCCATAGTGGTCGTGCGAGGTCTGTTTGGATGGCAGCAGCGTCGCTTCGCCAGTCAACTTTTTCGGCAGCTGCCTGACGCGATCCAGCTGGTAACAAGTACGGTTCGGTCGGGTCTTCCTGTGCACGAAGCATTTCGCACCATCGCGCGCGAGATGCCGCAACCAACGGCCGGGCAGTTTGCCATCGTATGCAGCGAAGTGAATCTGGGAAGACCCCCAGAGGAAGCCGTCGAAGCCGTCTATCTGCGAACGCAAGTGGCAGAGTATGCGATGTTTGCGGTGACACTTGCAGTCCAGTTGAAATCCGGCGGCAGCTTGGCCGAAACCTTGCAGACGCTGGGCGACACAGTGAGTCAGCGAGTTGCGCTGGCTGCTCGCGCCAAGGCGCTGGCGGGAGAAGTGATTTTCTCCTCGCGAGCACTTACGATCTCGCCCTTGATTGCCGGAACGCTGCTATACGCGGCCAATCCGATGAATGTCGATCTGTTGTTCTCTGATCCAACTGGAAACAAGCTTCTGGCTTACGCAATAGCCTCGGTTCTTGTCGGTCACTTCGTGATAAGTTGGATGGTCAGGCGGGAAACAGAACTATGACGTTCGGTCTCAGTCTGGTGGCCCTCGCAGTAGCAGCCGGGACTGCGACCTGCTTGTTGATCATCCGCGAAATGCACGTTCGTGCATTGGACACACGGGTATCAAACGCCGTGATGGGTGTCCCTTACCGGTCAGCACCTTTCAAAGACGTGACCAGTTGGTTTTCATGGGTCGGCATGCGGTATCGGCGCTTCTATGCCGAGGAAAATCTGGAAGAACTACGAACGATCCTTCAATCATCAGGCTTCAATCATCATCGCACCCTGCCGATCTGGATCGGCATCAAGGTCGTCAGCATGTTCTTGTTCCCGGTGATTGCGCTACTTCTTGCGCAGCTTTCGGGAAGGGGGCCTGCGGACGTGCTGGTCTTTACGCTCATGGGCGTGGTGATTGGAATTGTGGGGCCGCGATTGGTTCTGTCGGTACTGAAACGGCGTTTTGATGCTGCCATTCGGCTAGGCGCGCCCGATATGATCGATTTGCTGGTTGTGTGCAGCGAAGCGGGAATGGGCATGGAGAGCGGGCTGGGACGGGTCGCGGACGAAATGAAGCAGACCAATCCCGCCATGGCGTGGGTACTGCACCGTCTTCTTGACGATCTCCGGATACTGCCAAATCGGATCGAGGCATTCGAGAATTTGGCATCTACCTCAGAGGGTCTTCGTCGGTTCGGCACAATGATCAGTCAGAGCCTGCAATACGGAACGCCGTTGAGCCAAGCGCTACGCAGTATCGCGACCGACCTGCGGCGGGAACGTATTACCAAGCTCGAAGAAAGAGCGCACAAGTTAGGCGCCAAGCTGACCATTCCGATGGTGCTGTTCCTGCTTCCGGCCATGTTTGTCATTATGGGAGGAAGTCCCGTTCTGCACCTCGTGCGTTCATTTGCCAGCTTCGGTAAGTAGCCATGAGCACGATCGCCCTTTCGAAGAACTCTTCTTACGATCGGATCATGCGACTGTTTGGCAGCATGTGGTTCTTGTTGCTGGCTCTTTGCGTGGCCATCAAAATTGGGGCATCGCTTGCCGATCCCTGGCCATCGCTTCTATCGGGTTTTTGCCTTGCCATTTTCTACATGCTCCTGGCGCTGTTGATCATCACTCGCTCTCCGGCAAAGGCGCATGCAGACGGCCTGCTCCCTAGAATAGCTGCGTTCGTCGGCAGCTATTTGCCATGGACGATCAGCTTCCTGGGCAAGACCGACGAAACGCTGCCAAACCTGGCATCGACAGCTTGCGTGCTGGTCGGCACGATCATGATGCTTGTCACTATCCGCCATCTAGGTCGGTCGTTCAGTCTGGTGCCACAGGCGCGTTCGGTAGTGCAGACCGGTCCGTATCGATGGATCAAGCACCCGCTCTATGTCGCAGAAGAAATCGTGGTCCTGGGCGTCGTGTTGCAATACCTGACACTGCTTACGGTGATCGTACTGGTCCTGCATATGGGCATCCAGGTATGCCGAATTCTTTACGAAGAAGACCTGCTTCGGCGCAATTGCCCTGAGTATTCCAGCTACGAAGCATCACGCTGGAGAGTGATCCCTTATGTTTGGTGAGTGGCTATGCGTGGTCGAATTGTCATGGACATGGTTCAAATCGCGACTGCCCGGGCTCTGCGATCGGAAGTGATGGGTATCGGTCGAGGCAGGCGCGCGTGTCGTAGAAATTCTTTCATCGCGGATCAGCGCGGCGCCGTCGCGTTTGAGACAGTCATCGTTTACATTTTCATGGTGTCGAGCCTGCTCATGCCGCTCGCCGACGTGGCCGCCGCGGGCTTCCAGTTTATCTCCGCGTGGTCGGCGTTGCGCGGCTTCGGGCAGTATGTCCAGTACTATAATCCGCTCGGTCCCGACGGCACGGTGACCTGGAGGTCAGGGCTACAGACAACAGTCGCTGGTCATACCATCGGCAACATCCAGGTCATATGCGGAGACGCAGGCGCTACCTGCTCGTCAGGCAATATTGCTTCTCCCAAGTACTTTACATTTTCGACAACAGTCACTTTGGCACCGATTGTGTTGAGATCGGTGCTGTGTCCCAACAGTTGTACGTACACGCTGCCTTACTCAGAACGCTTTCAGTAGGTGTTTCCATGCGTAATCTGCTCCGTTCCCGACGAGGCTCGGCCGCATTCGCAACAGTCATCGCCCTCGTGCCGCTGATCGGAGCGGTTGCACTCGGGGCCGAGGCCGGATCGTGGTACGTCACCCACCAGCACGCGCAGAACGCCGCCGATGCGGCAGCGTACTCGGGCGCCTTGCGGCTTGCATGCGTGATTGCTGGTGCGACGACCTGCGATCCACAATCAGTGGATTATCGCGGCAAGGAATTTGCGGCACAAAACGCGTTCTGCAACTCCGGCGACAACACCGCCTATCCGGGCACAAACTGTGCGAGCATCCTCCCGACAGGAATCTCGCACGCCGTGCAGATCGATATCGGCGACTACAATGGGGCCACGTTCACAACGCCGGCTGCAGGCAATGGTAACGCCGTTCGCGCCAGGGTTAGCCAGCAACAGCCGGCGTACTTGGCCGCAGTGCTGGGTTTGACCATCGTCAACATCCCCGCCCAAGCCATTGCGCTGGTCAAGCTGCCCAGCAAGGTGTGCGCCTTGGCGCTTGGACCTGATCCGAGCGGCGGAGGAGCGCTCAAAATTGCTGGTAACGTCAGCAACAACGGAACAGGTTGCCCGGTCATGTCGGATTTCAGCGTGCAATTTGCCAGCACTCCGTCTTTCACCGGTTCAGGATGGGCCGTCTTAGGTACAACTGGCTGTGCTCCAACCAGCCCCTGCGCCAATCCCGGCGTAACGCACAATTACTTCATGCCTCCGGCCCTGGATCCGCTTCGGGGTCTGAACAATGCGTCCTTCAACACGAGGACAGGAAGTACGACCAGCGCAAATACAAAGCTGGCACAATGCCCCACCAGAACGCCGCCATATCCCAACGGCAGCAAGTGCTACAACCTTCCGCCCAACGACAGCAGCGGCGCGTATACTGGAAACTTTAGCTGGGGCTCACAGGACTACGTGACTTTTACTGGGTCAGGAACATATTTTTTCTACAATGCATCGGTGAATATCACTGGCGCGACCGTCACGGGCACAGGTGTCAACATCGTGCTGCTCGGAAATTCGAGCCTCACGATCAATGGCGGGAATATCAATCTCTCCGCCCTTGCCAGCAACCCCACATTTCCTGCGCTGAATGGGGTTCTGATTGACGATCAAACGACTGCGAACGTCAACATCGGCGGCAATGGCGTAATTAAGCTTGCGGGCGCGATGTATTTTCCCAGGGCCGATGTGTCGTTCGGCGGGAACACGCAGCCTGACAACACGACCTGCTCAGAAGTGATCGCCCAAAGACTCACCATGAGCGGTGGCGGCTACCTGAGCACGGATGGATGTGCTCCAACTGTAATCGCCTACACCCAAGTCGTCTCTTTGGTGCAGTGATGAGGAAGCTCGACAATCGCGGTGTCGCGGCGTTTGAATTTATCCTCGTGTTCGTGCCGCTTTTCACATTGATGTTCGCCATCTTCGATCTCGGACGCTATGCGATCACTATGCAGTCCTTGCGGACGCTCGCGAGCGCCGGCGCCCGGGCGGTCATGATCAACTGCTACACGCCTGCCGTGCTTCAAAGCCCGCCTCAGTCGCCGTCCGGCTGCACCGGCGATCCCCTGCCGTCCACTACCGATAAGCAGAAGGCGGCGCCTTTCCTATTTAGGAATGGTAGTTCCTCGCCGACGGTCAGCACCACTGCGGGAGCCGCTGCACTGACCGTGACGGCCTCTCAAGCCGGCTTTGCCATGGTGATGCCGATCTGGGGCACAGCACTCAATGCGCCGAGCGCGTCCACCCAAATTCCATTCTAAGACACTGCCGGGCATCAGCCGATGAACACTCGAAGAGTCTATGGCGATGGCGATCGCGATGATGCCAGACGTGAAACCATGGCCAATGCCAACATGAAAGCATCATTGACGCAGGACGTGATGCCAGCCCAATATTTGGGTCCGGTCGCGATCTTCCAGTGGCCCTTGCCTTGGGCAATGATTTGCCTTCTGCTTGCGGTTGATTTTGTGTGGGCCTCGCAGATTGGGCTGAAAATCAGTGGCGGCGAAATCAAGGCCGGCGTAATCGGTGCCCTGCTCGCGCTTTCCGCGGCATGCCGCGGCCGCAATCGAGTTTGTGCGAACATGCTCGAGGCAGTTGCTTGGTTGTTCACTTTCGCCGCTACGGCTTCAGTGCTGACTTACCTCGCTGCCAGTAGTGCATTCCCTCTGCAAGACGTGATGATGGAGCGGTTGGACCGTGCGATTTACTTCGACTGGTCAGCTTGGCACGACGCGTTGGTCCACCGACCAATCCTAAACCGTCTGCTGTCGGTGGTCTACAACACCCTCTTTTCGCAGTTCCTTCTTGGGGTCATCTGCTTCTCCAAAACGCACAGATCCGCACGCATCGAAGAGCTGATGCTACTGATGTGCGCGACGGTGGCGCCGACAGCGCTGATCTCGGCGATTTGGCCAACGCTGGGTCCGTTCGCCGCGCAAGGCGGTGGCGACTTATCCTATCTGCGAGATCTGCTGGCACTACGTGCGGGCGGGCCGTGGCATTTCGAGTCGTTGGCGATGCAAGGCATCATAGCAATGCCATCGTATCATACGGTTCTGGCCGTGCTGTTCACGTATGCCTTTCGCAGCACCGGCCTGATCGGATATGGAGTCGCAGCGCTGAACGTGGCGATGCTGTTTTCGATCCCGCCGATCGGCGGACATTATCTAGTCGACGTGCTCGCCGGCGGGGCGCTGGCCCTCGGAGCGATCGCCGTCCAGCGAGCGATTCGGCAGTCTAGCGGACTGCGTCCATCTCAGCGTAGCGACGTCGCTTCGAGGCCGCGCCACCAATCGCGCATTCGCGCAATGCGTGGCTCGTCCATCGGGCGAACAGTAGCCTGATCGATTTGGCCAAACGCCCTGGGGATGGAACTGCGCCAGCGCTACCTGCGGCCAGCGCCTCTGAGCGTGCGAACTGACGTCGCGCTATTAGCGAAACGGCGGCGGGAACCCTCAAGGCGGTTCCACAGCAGGACAGTTCCAAGAAGGCAGAAAGTGGTGCTCGCAGGCAACATTGCGAAGTTTTCTCTGCCCTCGCCGCAGTGCGGTAAGCGTCTCTTCTTGCAGGAGGCAGCATGAGGGATGATGATCTTGGAAATAGGCAGTAACGATTTGTAGTCGTACAGATTGTAAGCTCTGCGACGTGGTGCGCAGAGGGAACTGTTGGGGACATCGAGTACGTAGATTTGCGGGACAGCCGCGGATCGCAGCGGGGGAACTCGAATGGGTGGCGGTCGCGTTTCGGGTAATAAGGTAGGGAGGCTTCTCGCCTTCGGTGTGCTGGGTCTTGGCGCGGCGCTCGCCGCGTTTGGGTCTGACCGCGCCGAGGCTGCAGACCGGCGGGGCTCCTCCGGCGGCGTCTTTGTCAGCGAAATGAACGACGTCCAGCGGGTCAAGGTGGTCGTCAATAAGTCACGCACCTTCAAGGTTGACACGCCTTTTGCAACGATTGTCGCGGGCTCGCCTGACATCGTCGACGTCAAGTCGCTGAGCGATCACCTGATCTACGTCCAGGGCAAGCAGACCGGCACCACCAACGTCATCCTGTTTGACTCCTCGATGAAGCAGATCGGGATCCTCGACGTCGAGGTCGTGATCGATACGGGCAATCTGCAGCAGAACATCCGGTCCAGCACCGGCATGCAGGGCATTCGCGTCTCGGCCTCCGAGGGGCAGGTGGTGCTCGGCGGCATCGCCACCGACGCAGTTGCGGCTGAGCGGGCCATGGCGATCGCCACCAGCACCGTTGCGAAAGGCGGCGTCGTCGTCAACGCGATGAGTGTTGCGGCGCCGCAACAGGTGATGCTGGAGGTGCGCTTTCTCGAGGTCACCCGGGACGCCGGCCGCGACCTCGGCGTGAACCTGTACGCGGCGAATGCCAATGGCACTAACGTCGCGAATACGGGGCGTGGTGGGGTGGTGACAGGCGCGACCGGCCGGCGACCTATCGGAGGCGTCAATGGCGATGTCGGTGCTCCCCCAACGGGTAGCCTCCCTGTGCTCGGAACAGTAGGTACGCTTCTTGGCACTGCGGGCGGCATAGCTCCGGCCCCGTTCGGAAGCTTGTTGACCAGCATCATCCGAACCAGCAATGGCGGCTCGGTGGACTTATTGATCTCGGCGCTGGAAACCAAGGGATTGGCTCGCAGGTTAGCGGAGCCAAACTTGACCACGCTTTCCGGCGATGCTGCTCGCTTTCTGGCCGGCGGCGAATTTCCAGTGCCGATACCAAACACAACGACAAACGGTTTTCCCACCGTTACGATCGACTACAAGAAGTTCGGTGTCGAACTGGCCTTCGTCCCCACCGTCCTCTCGCGGGGCGTGATCAACCTTCGGGTTGAGCCGTCGGTCAGCGAGCTTGATTTCGCCAATGCGGTGACGATTCAGGGAACGACCGTTCCAGCATTGACCCGCCGCGATGCGCGCACGACGGTCGAACTGCGTGACGGCCAGAGTTTTGCAATCGCCGGCCTGCTGCAGACCCGCAATCGCCAGGATGTCTCGCAATTGCCATGGATCGGCTCGGTGCCCGTGCTTGGAGCCTTGTTCAGCAGCAAATCGTACCAGCAGGAGGAAACTGATCTGGTCATCATCGTTACGCCGCACCTGGTCGCACCGGCGGCACCCGGTCAGCAACTGGCGTCTCCGCTCGATTCCCGCCTTCCGGCCAACGATGTCGACTTCTTCCTCAATGGCCAGATGGAAGTCCGCAAGCGTTACAATGACTACGTCAATTCCGGCGGCGACGTGAAGGGCCCGTACGGCCACATCATCGCTCCTGAGCTAAGGGCGCCCGTTCCGCCGCCGGCCGCCGCCGTTGTCGATCAGCCTGTCGTAAAGACCCTCAACTAGCGGAGCGCAAGATGACCATAAGGTATCTGGTTCTGTTCGCGCCCTTGCTGCTCGGGGGATGTTACGGCCTCGCCGGTCATGACGAGGTGGACCGCTATTTCCAGCGTTCCGACACCATCACGATGACTGCCGGCGATGCCAAGCAGGTGAATGCCGCCACCCACACGATCCATCCTTGGCCGCGATATGTCGGCGATCGCAGGATCGCGTACGACGCTCGGCGTGTGGGCGCCGCCGTCACACGGTATGGCAAAACGCAACGGCCGGTGGATCAGCTTCCCGATATCGGGCCGGCGACCGAAGCGATGGGCCAGCGGCCTCCCACCACCCAGAATGTCAACATCGAAGGATTGGGAGCCGGTTCGTCTGCTGGCGTGTCGGTGCCGGTCGGCGGCGCACCCGCAGGCGGCAGGTGAGGACTATTGGTACGTGGTTTTGGCGAGGCTGTTTGCGATCGGTGCAGTGAGTACGCTGGGCCGCGCGGGGGACGAGGGGTTATGCGGCGTGTCATTCTAATGCTGACCTGTTGCTGGATGGGGACAGGTCTTGCGGCATGTGACTATACGACGAGGGAGGCTGCAATCGTGGCCCCCGTGGATCCGCCGGGCGGTGACCCCGTGCAGGAGCCAACCGACGTCAAGTATTATCCTTCGGACGAGCCCGTGCGGCTGGGCCTGGAGCATTTCAACCGCGGCAGTTACGGTATCGCACAGCGCTATTTCAAGGACGCCGTCGAGAAATCACCGAAGGACGTGACGGCCTGGGTTGGTCTCGCGGCGAGCTATGATCGGATTCGTCGGTTCGATTTGGCTGATCAGGCTTATGCCCAGGCGATCCGCCTGGGGGGCGAAACCGTTCAAGTCCTGAATGACCAAGGATACTCGTACATGCTGCGCGGCAATCTGAGCGCGGCGCGGCGCAAGTTCGAGAAGGCCTATTCGCTCGATCCCGGCAATCCCGTGATCGCCAACAATCTCGAGCTTCTCAACGGCAGCCGGCGGTTCATCGAACGGCCGCCGAACAATCAGCCGTAGGCCCTGCTTTGCTGCAGTAGTTTTTATCTTAATGATGTTTTCGCGGCCGAAGGCGCCATGCCGGGAAACCGTTAAGACAAGTTAAATACTTTGGAACTGAGACAAGCCAGTCGCTTTTTACGAATGGCTTGTTCATGAATCGGCTTTTCAAGTTGCAGTTCCTTGGCCCCTGCGAGCTCTTCTCCGCCACACTTAGCGCCGAACTGGTTGTGCAAGCTTTACAATACTCGCCGAGCTCCAAACTCCTGCGGTTCGTCAATCTCCGGATCTTCGGCATTTTCCAGCGCAGCCACGCATTGCTCGACGGGCTGGTTGCCATCAACGGATTTCAGCTCTTCGGGATAACACTTGCGCTGTTCCTGCTGGCCTGCCTTGGGCTCGCGGGCAAGGCGAGGCCGGCGTTCACCATCGCAACGCATATGAGCGCAGGCTATGTGGGTTTTCTGCTCTTCGCCTAGCGGGGCCGGCGCGCCGACCACGGCGCAAGCATCACTTGGACCGATCGCGGTCCCGACCGGTGTCGGCCTGTACGTCATCGCGACCATTCTTGGGGCTTGCCTTCTGTCCTTTGCGATCACGCACCTGCTGTATTTTCAGGCCGTCGCAAAGGAAATCAGTGCCTTGGGCAGGCGGCTACGATTCCGGACGGTTGTGCCAACCGAAGCTTGATCAGCGCCTGAACTTCCGGTCGATAGCGGCGCCGAGGATGTTGGCGTAGTCATGCTCCAGGCTGTGCGCGCGTTGGGATCGAGGCGCTTCCATCCTGGGTGCGCCGGCAAATCGCGGACATCCTGCACTTCCCGAGCAAGCACGACCACCGGTGCACGCGTCCGCATATCGTCGTCGCGCTGGTTCGTTGGAGTCTCATCCCTGCCGAAGGCGACGAGGCCCTCCGCAGATCCGACCGCGGCTGCCGGCCCCCACAGCGACATATGCTGATTCGAGATGTGCACCACGATGACGCCGTGGGCATATCCGGCGAATGATTCGCGCGTGAGCAGGTGCACGGGAATCGCATCGGAGGAGAATGCGTCGAGTACGATGAGATAGTAGTGCTCCGGAGATGCTGTCAGCATTAGCCGCGCATCGCCGAGCAAGATGCGCATGTCTGGGCAGGAAACGGAACAGGGCCGGGTCGCGGGCGACGCGGGCGACATGCGGATCGAGCTCGAAGAACGTCCATGCCTCGCCGTCCTGGCGATGACAGGCGAGACTGCCGGTGCCGAGCCCAACAGCCGCAACGCGCGCCAGCCGTCCTTGCGCGGCGCGGGCCGATGCGATGGCTTCGCCGATCGGCCCGCCGACATAGAAATACATCGTCGGTTCGGGGCGGCCGCGCACCGGCGTCCCTTCGTTGTTGCGGACGCGTTCGGCGCCATGCGCGGTCGTTCCGTGCATCAGGAGACGGGCTCTCCCCGTGGGGTCCTCGACCACGCGGTGCACGCCGAAGAAGCTGCGGCTTGCTCGATCGGCGAGAGCAGGGGATCGAGCTTGGCAATTGCGAAAGGCGAGCACCGCCAGGCCGAAGAAAAGCGCCGGTTGTCGCCGTAGCAGCAGATCTGCGGCTGCGAATGCTGCTACCGATCGAATGGTGGAGTGGGCGGACGGCTCCCAAAACCAATGGTAGGGGTCGCCGCCCGATGGAGAGCTCGCGCCCGAGATTTCGATCTGGCCTTTCAACGCGGTCGGCGCATCGGTCCAAATACGAGGCGCTGATTCCTGAGCTCGCGAAGCAGCAGCATCCGTTTGGTTTGTGCGGCGTTCAGCAGGCCCTCGAACAGGACCAGGACCTCGCGCGCCTGCACGTAGACTTCGGTGGTGATGGCGTGCGCATCGAAGCCATAGGACGCAAGGCGCGCGTCGATTTCGGCCGCAGCGATCGGATCAATCCGCCAGCTCAACGCGTTTTGCAGCGTATAGTACTCGGCCTGCTCTTCGAGGTCGGGATCGATCCCGGCCATGTCGATGCGCCGCAAGGCCGCTTCAATCGCCTTTTGGCGATAGGTCTCGAGCAATTTGTGCCGCAAGAGGCGGTAGCGCTGGATCTCCCAGGACAGTTCGGCGACGTCAATGGCAAGCAGCCACTCGATGGCGGACCGGGGTGCAAGCTCTGCGAAGATCGCTTCCCGGAGTGCTTGGTACTGTTCGAGGTGTTCACCGGGCGCCAACGCCTCAAACTCGACCGGCAGCGCCGTGACGGTCAGCTCGCGCGCGGTTTGGAACAGGCCGTTCATCGGGGTGAGGCCTCCGAACCAAGGTTTGCGGGAAGGGGTGCGGCGCTGACGGCGGGGTCGACCGGACCGTGGACCGGGCTCGCTGCCCACAAGTCCTGCGCGACCAGCAACGGCGCGATCTGCAGGTTTGTCCACCAGGCGCGCTCGTTGCCGTGCCGATGCAACTCCTCATGATGGGCCCGGCACAACGGCACGGCGAACTCGTCACTGACCTTGCGGCCGAGCGCTCGGGGCTGGGCGAATTTCAGATGATGGGCATCGCACGGGGTTTGCTGACACACCAGGCAGGGCTGCGCGCGGACAAATAACAGGTGCGCCTTGCTGCGCTTGCGGGGCGGCTCCTTGGGGTGGGCGAGCCTGGACTCGGGTAGCGCTGGCTGCAGCGCGGCCTCGGCGCCCGCAGAGAGCGGCGCTGCTGGCAGGCTTGGCTCGCAATCCAGCGCCGCGGCTTGATCGGCGGCTGCGGGACGTGTGGCGTCCTCAAACTTGGCCTGATAGGCGGCCTCGACGGCCCGGGCGTCATCTTCCCGCAGGGTGTTTTTCAGCGGCAGGCTGGCCTTGGCCCAGGCCAGCAGGTCATCGCTGGCGGTCAAGGATGCGAGCTGGCTCAAGAGCTGCTCCCGGAGTTCGGCGGACTGCGGCAGCCCCAGCACCGGTGCGCGGTTGAGAATGCCCTTGGCGGGTTTGGGATGCGCGCCCACGGTTGCCTGCGGCCCCGCGGCTGGCGGGCTAGCCACCGCGTCGGGGGCGTCCAGATCATCCTCGCCGGCAATCCCGACCAGCGCGAACAGCGCGTAGCGTCGGGCATAGGTGAGCGCCGCGCCCATCCGATGCGGCGCCTCGATGTCCCTGCTGGCGCAGACCGGCCAGTCCGAGGAGATCCACTCGCCGGAGGAATGGGCGAGCAGGGTGGTGAGGTGGATGTGGCCGGTGCTGGCCTCGACCCGGGTGGTCTGGATGGTGGCGATCTCCTGCTGGCTTAAGGTCTTGCGCACGATGTCGAGGCCGCTCGCCAGCGAGGCGTAGTGGAAGGTCCGGTCGTCATCGCGCAGAAACGGCGAGCGGATCTGAGCGGTCAGGGTCTTTTCCGGATTGGTCAGTTCGGCTTGCGCACGGGCCAGCGCCGCTGCGATCGCCCCGATATGGTCACTGGCCTGGTGCATGGATGCGCTCCATCTCAACCGGATCAAAGCTGATTGCGCCGGCTTTGGAGCGCTTGGCGCGAACGCCGTGGCCAAACGCTTCCTTGGCATACTCCGGCAGCAGCTTTTTGAGCTCGGTCTTGGCCAGTTCGTGCTCGCCATGGGCGGCGCGGGTGCGCAGATAGGTCGCCGCGCACTCGGCCCAGAGATTGGAGGCGGTCATGTCGACGACTTTGACGGCAGCAAGCCGCGGCCGCGGGGGCTCGATCCCAAACAGCAGCGGCGGCTCGCCGCTCTGCACGCAGCGCCAGAACTTCTTCTCGGCGGTCAGCAGCAGATGTTGGTAGAGCGGATCCGCATGCACCGTGATCTCGACCCATTTGCCGCCGCCGGTGATGATCGAGAGCACTGACGAGCGCGCTGCGACCACCCACATGTTGTGCTGCAGCTGCGCCATGTGCTTGTCGACCGCCGCCTCCTCGGTAAAGGCCCAGGGCAGCATGAACTTGGCCTCGAACACCGCGCCGGTCGGCGCGACGATGCCGTCGAGGGTGGCCGCCATCCAGGCGTGGACGGGATGGCGCACCCGCTTCTGGATGTCGGTGATCGCTTGACCGGTGGCGTCCTGGTACCAGCTGCGGTTGAGCGCTTCGGTGGCGATGCCGAGCTGAACGACCAGGTTGCGGGACAAATCTTGCGGTGCGATCTCGCCGCGCTTTTCCCGCCACAGCCGAAGGAGCTCGTCCTGGTCGTCGCCCATGATGATGCGCGCGTCCGAGCCGCCGACAAAGGCGCGTCGGTCGTAGCGGTTGAATGTGATGCCGGAGTGGGGCGCCTCGGCGCCGTCGGTTGAAATCGGGGTCACCGGTCTCTCCTTGGTTTGGCACACGCGGCTGGCCGCCGCACCACCAAAACCCCCGCCGCTGCGAGGAGAGATACCGGGGCCATCGGCTAAGGCCCGGTCCAATGATTAACGCTCCTTTTGCGCGGGAATGCCAGTCCTTTCTGCAGCAAATTTGCTGCTCTTTTGGCGAGAAAACCCTTGATGTCTCAGGATCTTGGAGGGAATTTTCCGGGCGCCGCGAGCAGCACGAGCCGAGGACCTCGGAGATGGCGTCAATTCGACAAATCGAAGCCAATCGCAGCAATGCGAAGCGCAGCACGGGGCCGAAAACGGTGCCCGGCAAAGCCAAGTCCAGCCGCAACGCTCTGCGCCATGGACTCGCCAGGACTTGCAAGCGGGATGACCCGGAGTTCGCGACCTTGATGGTCGCAATTCGCTCGGGCCTGGCCTGCGAGATTGGATCGGAAACGGCTGCCGCCGTGGCGCAGGCCAACTGCGACCTCTGGCGCGTGCGACTGGTCCGCCAGGCGATGTTGGCCACCCTGGGGGATGAGTCGGTCGGAGACGTGGCGCGGCGGCTCGAGGGGCTTGAGCGCTACGAGCGCAGCGCGCTGGCGGCGCAGAAGCGCGCGCTTCGATCGCTAAGGTCACTGCGAATGTAAGCTTGCGATTGGCTTCGTTCTGGAGAAAATCTCGACTTTCTAGCTGTCCGGCGACCGGTCATGGGAAGCCGTAGTCGTAACCGTCCCGGCCGACCGAAATGATGTTAAGGCCGATGTCATCGAACATCGGGTGGTTCCCCGCCCACTTCAAAAATTGCGAGGTGCTGTCGACCTGGTCGTCGTGCTTGCCGTTGGGAAAGGCCAGGAGCTCCAGCAAGTAGTCGTCGAGCCAGGGCGCATCTGCGGGCAGATGCACCTGTCCGGCCTCGATCCGGAAGGATTGTGCCGCCATGCGATCGGCCTTGCTGCCTTCGGGCTTGATGCCGATTGGGCGTGGCATGCCGTTTGGCGTATCACGTTGGAGGTCCTGCAACATCGCGATGCCGGGGCCGGCATCCTCGACCAAAATCGCGTCTGCATTATATCTGGTCGCCAGCGCGGCCACGGCGCGCCGCAGGTCGGGATATTGGTGTCGGCCGCGGTAGAGATCGACGAGGTAGTAGTCATTCTTGATCATGCGCCAGGTGGTGCAAACCGAGTAGTCGTTGGCCTTTCCGGTCATCATGGCGGTGTCCCAGCTCTGCACGACATGGTCAGATGGGCCAGCCGCCGGCAGCTGTTCGAACCGGCGAAACCAGTCGCGCTTGATCAGATTGCCCTCGAGCGGGACTGGCCGCTGCTGGTATTGCGCCGAGAATTGCAGGCTGCCGATTTCGGCCTTGATCCGCTCCAGCACCAGCTTGCCTTCGCGCCGCGGGTGCAAGAGGTTCCCAGCGCGACGACGAAAGACGCGATCGTAGCCGATGGCGATGTCGCCATCTTCGGTGGCAATGGCCGGCAGATCGAGGTGATGCCAGCCGCCGGCTTGCAGCAGATGACCGGCGAGATCGTCTTCGTGCAGGCGCTGCATCACCACGACGATGCGCCCGACGTCCTTGTCGTTCAATCGCGAGACCAGGGTGCCGCCAAACCACTCGGTGACGCGGTTGCGCCCAGGCTCCGACATCGCCTCCTCCGCTTTGAGGGGATCGTCGATGATGATGAGGTCCGCGCCCCGGCCGGTCAGCGTGCCGCCGACCGTGGTGGCGTAGCGGCTGCCGCCGGCCGTGGTCACAAGTTCGGTCCCAGTGTCCTTGGCCGGGCGCATGGCCGGAAACAACTCTTGATACCAGTCCGACTCAATCACCATTCTGAATTGCCGGTGCAACTCGGCGGACAGCTCGCTCGCGTAGCTGACCACGATGATCCGGCGGCTGGGGTCGTGGCCGAGCCACCAGGCGACGAACGCGACCGAAACCGACAGAGACTTCAGCGACCGCGGCGGCTGGTTGATGAGCAGCCGAGGGCAATCGCCGCCGTGGACGCGCATGAGCTGATGGGCGATCGCATCGATGTGCCAGTTCGGCAGATATTCGCTGCCTGGAAAGACGGTCGCGAAGGCCCTTTGGATGAAATAACGCAGATCGGTTCGGAGCAGTGCGGCCACCACCGGCATCATGTGCCGTCCTCCTCGTCGCGCTGGCTTGCAGTCGTAGCATCGGCGTTGGCCAAGACGTCTCGGCGATATGCCTCGAGGATGGCCTCATCTTCGGGCGGCAGGCTGGTCGCGGTCTCTTCTGCGGAGCCGACAGTCATCGCCATCGCGAGGGAGAGGAATCTGTCGAGGGCCCGCGCGTCCCCTTTGAGCGCCTTTTCCCGCAAGCGAAGCAATGCTGCCTTTTGCGTGGTGACGCGTCGTGGCCTACCAGCGTCGTTCAGCGCGACCGGTGCCAGCAGGATGTTTTTGAGGTCGGTGGTAAAATTCAAGCTGCCCTTCGGGCGCCCGCGCCGGTTGCCGGACTGCCCAGGCTTGAACCGGCTGTGCAGCGGCGGCCTGCCATAGCCAATGCTCTTGTGCGATCTTTTAGTCATTGGCGCGCTCCAGCTTCGCGGCGCGGGTTTGGCCGAACGGCTCGCCCGATTCGGCGTGCACCGCCAGCTTGCCGGTCAGATGCTGCCAGCGGCGGATGGTAACATCGACGTAGATGGGATCGATTTCGATCAGCCGCGCCCGGCGCCGGGTGCGCTCCGCGGCGATCAGCGTCGTGCCGGCGCCGCCGCACGGATCGAGCACGATGTCGTGCTCATTGGTGCAATCGCGGATCGCGTCGACGATCAGCGCGACCGGTTTGACGGTCGGATGCAGGGCGAGCTTGGATTTCGGCGAGTGTGCCCAGCTGTTTTGGTAGTCCCACACGTTGCAGCGGTTGCGCCCATTGCGGCCGAGCTGGACGTTGTTGAGGTGGGGCGCACGGCCCTTCTTGAAGACGAAGACGAGCTCATGTTTGGATCGGTAGAAGCTCCCCATCCCGGGGCGCGGTTTGTTCCAAACGCACAAATTGAGCTGTTCATCATAGATGGGGCGGGTGGCATTGAGCAGCTGACTCACGCCGCGCCAATCCATGCAGACATAGTGCAGCGAGCCATCGATGGCGTGCTCGCAGACCCGCATGCACAATTCGGTTAAGAACGCCTCGAACTCGGCGTCCGACATTTCGCCGGCGGCCATCGCAAAGTTGGCGTGCTTGGTCTTGCCCAGACCCGAGGCGTGGCCAGCGATTGGCACGTTGTAGGGCGGATCGGCAAAAATCATACGCGCCTGCGCGCCTTCCATCAGGCGTCCATAGCTCTCTGCCTGCCGCGCATCAGCACAGAGGAGACGATTGTCCCCCAAGATCCAGAGGTCGCCCAGCCGGGTGACCGAGGCGCCTGCCTCAGGTGGCGGCACTTTGTCTTCCAAATCCTCTGAAACCGACATCGCAACGTCGAGTTCTCCGGTTGAGAACCCGGTCAATTGCAAGTCGATTTGGGGGTCAATGGTCAGCAGCTCGGCAAATTCAGCGCGCAACGCCTCGGCATCCCAGCTGGCGTCCTCGGTCAACCGATTGAGCGCGAGTCGCAGCGCGCGCAGCTTGGCATAGGGTAGATCACGGACGGTCACGACGGGCACCTCGCCGAGGCCTAGTTGCTTGGCGGCTTCGATCACCGCCCGACCCGCCACCACCCGTCGCTTGTGATCGACGACAACGGGGGCCACGAATCCGCACTCGCCTATGATCGCCGCTATCCTGACGATCTGGTTCTTAGGGTGACGCCGCGTCTCACGCCCGAGCGGCTTTAGCTCGTCGATCGGCACCATGGTCGGTGTGAGGTCATGCCGAAGCGGGTACCCATTTGTCTGCGGTCGGTTTCGCAAGTGATTGCTCCCTCAATTGGACACTGGCCAAGTGAGGGGCTGGGCGGGCTCACGGGCAATTAGGAAGACGTTACGCCGGCCGCCAAATGTCGCCGGCGACGATTCCGGAATGCGACGGCGTGCGCGATGAATTGGCTGACCGTCGTCGCGCAGAGGGAAGGATCACACATACGCAAGAACTTGACCACGAAGTGGCCTGCAGGCGTTTGCGGCGCGCCGTCATAGCGGGTCTTGATGTAGGGGGTATGCGTGAATTCACCACCATAACATTCCCAGAGCTCGGCAAGCCACACGACCGCCTGGACCATGATCCGTTTGGGTACCGGGCCGCCGCATTTCTTGCTGCGCTTGAGCGCGGCTTCGAGGGCGACGTCCAGTCGCCGCGCGATCCGAACGGCGTCGGCCAGGCTGCGCAGAGCGTAATCGGCGGTTTGCGGTAGGGCATCGGACGCTTTGCCTTGGGAGACGAAGTCGGCCCACTTCAAACCGTCCGCCAGATGATCCGCCGCCTCCGCGAAGGCCATCAGGTGCGCGGTCGGTCCGTCGCTGCATTGGGCTTGTTGCCGGGCGCACGAGGCAAGGCCATAGAGCGCGTCCGGCATCGCGCAGAAGACGTTGAGTGGCCCGTCAGGTGCCGTTGGCGCTGGCTCGGCGCGCCAATCCGGCAGCGGCCCCACCGCTGCCACGCTCTGCAGGAAACCGCGCGCCCGCCGCCGCATCGCGGCCAACGCCACGTGCACCTCGCGCCGGCTGGGTTGCTGCGCCATTTGCAAGAGGTCTTGCCGCACGACGTGGCCGATGTGGTCGAGACAGGCTCGGCAATCGGCCTCGCGGCCCGCCAATTGAGGCAGATGCGCCCTAAGCTCGTTGAATTCCGCGTCGCTCAGGAGCCCCCTCGGTGGGGCATGGTCGTCTTTACGGTGCTCGGAATCGTGGGCTAGCTCCGCGCCGCCCCGCGGATCAACCTTGTCTTCGAGCTGCACCATTCCGAGCCGCCCCCATTGGGGATCTACGCGCCTTGGCATCGATGGCCCTCTATCAAAAGATTCGCAAAACCAGCCTAACAATGGCTCGCCGACCAGGCCATTCGATTCCGGCTCACCCGTATTTGTCCGGTATCGTCCACTTTTACGTGGTGGCGCGCTGGATGTTCTGCGGCGGCCTAAGACAATGCCGAACGCACATGCGATGTCAGGACTATTTGGAAATGCGGGCTATCCGCACAAGCGCAGCCATCTCTCAGACGCACCAAAATGCGCGAGCGGTCCGCCTTGGACAGGGTGGCCACAAGCTATACCGCACCATCAGACATCAACTCCGGGCTTTGCGAACGTCCTGTGACGGCGTGGCTCAGCCAGATTTGCTCCGTGCAGCAATCTCGTTGACCTTCGTCAACGTACGTTCGAATTCCGATCGGAGATATTGCTCGTGCGCAAGGGTTCTGTTGGCTCGATCAGAAATGCGACTTTCACGAGAAAGCGGTTCAACAGCGAAGCGATTAAAGGATTGTCCGAGTGTTGCGAGCGGAGTGCC